>DAONEN010000018.1:0-33378 GCA_035403105.1 Candidatus Egerieousia sp.
AAAGATCTTGGCAAGAAGCTCTTTGCTTTTTCAAAAATGGAACTTTCCCCGGAGGAAATCATCCGCCTATGATAAAATAATAATAACACCGAAGGCCGCGACCATAGAGAGCGTGCAGCGTGTATCGCAAGCTGCAAAACAAACATAATTTTGAATATTAGAATATTATTTTGAAATATAAAATTATTATTATCTTTGCAGCATAGAGTAAGATGAGAATTATTGCACACAGAAGTTTAGTGTTATTTTATCAAATACATAAAGATTCTAAAGTTGCTTTAGAGGATTGGTATGATAAAGTTAATAGAGCAGATTGGGATAACTTTGCTGGTGTAAAACAGACATTTAATAGTGTTGACTGCATTGGAAACAAGAGATATGTCTTTAATATTCACGGAAATGATTATAGGCTTGTTGCAATAGTCCTTTTCAGGATAAAGATGGTTTACATAAGATTCATTGGAACACATGAAAAGTACAATAACATTAAGGATATTGAAAATATATAGTCATGGCAAAAATTGAGAATGAGAAACAATACGCCGCTGCAACAAAGCGCATAGAACAACTGTTAAAGGTTGTTGATGACAATACTCCGGATGATAATATCAAATCCGTAGAGCTTGTTTTACTCTCAAATCTGGTGGCTGATTATGATGAAAAGCACTACCCTATAAACACACCTTCTTTATCGGACATTCTGAAACTGCGTATGTATGAACGTAAAATGTCACAAAAAGAGCTTGCTAAAACACTAAATATCAGTCCCTCTCGCGTAAGCGAATACATGACCGGAAAAAGCGAGCCAACTCTTTCCATTGCACGTACAATGGTAAAGAAACTTTCAATATCCCCGGAGGTCGTATTGGGTTTGTGATAAATTTTCGGCATGCAACTTTGACAAAAAAATTTACAATTTCAGTTTTGGACCATTAGGATCACTATCAGGATTCTCAAACTATGCCCAGTGTATAAACTTTATCAATAAGTAAATTATATATGCGGCAAATACCACAACCAACAACGTTGATAACAGGTGGTTGTGCAAAAAGTATAGTAAATTCTCTTTCATTATATAGCAAAGATATTTTTATCTCGCGACAGTTTTTGACAATGGCTCATATTTATTTAGCAGAAGAGACAACTCGTATTTTATGTTTTTACAATAAAACTTGGCTTTATATTCGTTACAAAATAGAGGACTAAAAAAATAAAATAGTTCAAAAAAAAATACTTACATTAGCGCTGCGTAATTGTGGGTAGGAAATGTAATAACTAAAACAATCTCGAATGCTATGGAAGATGTTAATGTAGACAGCCTGTGGTTGATTGATAAACGTGATTCTAGTGGGAAACATGCAAATGTATACCACGGCAACTTTGTTCCCCAAATACCTAATAATCTTATTAGGCGTTATACAAAAGAAGGGGATATTGTCCTTGATTTATTTATGGGCAGTGGCACTACACTTTTTGAGTGTGAATCTTTAAAAAGAGATTTTATAGGTTTTGATATCAATAAAGACATTATTGAATATGTTAACTCTAAAATGGATTGTGAGTGTCCAATAAAACACTTTATTAACAATTGTGATGCAACAGATGAGGAGTTATTTTCGAAAACTATATGTGATAATTTTAAAATGCTCGGTAAAAATAAGATTGACTTTTTTATCGCACATCCTCCGTATCTTGATATAATAAAATTCACAAACTTAAAATGTGATTTATCAAATAGCTCCGATGTAAATGACTTCATCAGCAAATTCGTCGTTTCCATTAATAATGCGTATAAGTATTTGGAGCCAAATAAATATTTTGCTATTGTTGTTGGTGATATTTACAGAAACAGTGAGGTCGTCCCACTTGCTTTCTATGCAATGGATTCCATTAAAAAACATTTTAATGTTAAGTTAAAAGGTATTGTTATTAAGAACATTGAAGGCAATAAAGGCAAATTAGGAGTTGATAATATTTGGCATTCTAGGGCTTTGAGGAGCGATTATTTTATTTTTAAACACGAGTATATTTTTGTATTCAAAAAGTTATACAAATGAAAAAATTGGATCTGTTTTTAGAATTGGCACAACCAGACGCTTCTGGTGTAAGTAGATGGGTACGTACTACAGAATTCACTGGCAACTATCGGGCACTTAAACTAGGAAACGGGGGTAGTTGGTGTAGAGCGAACTCATCGCTTGCTAAAAGATTTGTTATTGACTTTAATAAAACCATTACCACTGGAAATTCCATTGATGCCATTAGGTTAAACGGTTTTAACAAAAAACCTACTTTTAATCAGTCTATTAGAAGTGATATAAGGGATTTTTTTAGTACGCAAAAATGTGTCATGCTGGGGATCTCTGGCTTTTCTGAAAATACTAAGATAGAAATTGATCACAAAGATGGTCGTAAAAATGATTGGAGAATATCAGAAACCTCCCAACAAAGAATCGATGACTTTCAACCGCTATGTAAGGCGGCAAATGATGTGAAGCGACAGATATGTAAAAAATGCAAAGAACAGAACCGACGCTGGGATGCTAAAAATATTAAGGGGAATCCATACTCTTTTTATCAAGGTAATGAGGAATACTCTGACGATTTGGGCTGTGTAGGTTGTTATCAATTTGACCCAGTAGAATATCGAAAATCTAGCGTACGACGCATAAGCAAAGAAGCATCTGACTACATAATGAAAAAATTATACTCTGATAATTAGAATAATAAATGACTACTCATGTTTTTATAGTTAACAGCATGACCTTTAAAATACACCTTGAATATTCTTTCGTAGGTACAGGGGCAGATGATAAAGATGTGGATTTTAATGGCAAGAAGAAGACCTCTTTACACTACCAGAGCGAAAATTTATTAATATCTATGATGGCTGACGGTTGTCGGATGAGAAAAGGAGATATGGTAGTCTTTTATCTTCAGGCATCAAAAGGAATTGATGGCAAATTTTACGGTATTTTTCAAATAGCACATGATTGTATTTTTTTGCAACCTGATAGCAATAAGTATTTAAAAAATGATCTAAAAAAATCGTTAATATTTAGACAACTAATTAAGCCCTATGAAGTATACAAAAATGGTATTTCCGAGTGGGAGGCGTTGGATGAAATAAAAAATATCCAGGCTCCTTGTCAAATGCTTTGGAGTCTTATTTATCGTAAGTTAAGAGGGAACCGAGGTAATACAATGATTACTATATATGAGGCAGAACGTCTGTTTGCTCTCATTAGGAATAAAAATAACTACACCAAAGTCCCTGGAAACTATTTTAGTTTTGATGGAAATAAAATTATAGCTACTACTTCCAAATGTAAGTATCAAGGCAATCAGATTAAATTGAATATCCTCCCAAGATTAATCCAAAAATTAGTTTCCAAACAAGCCTTTGAGGCTCACTTACAAATGTATATTACTCAAAATATTGGGAGAAAAATAAACAGGTCCTTGGACACATCTCTTTATGTAAATAGGAGTAATATCGAATGGATCGGGAATGAAGTATCCTGTGGTTTGGGAATGCAAAGAATTGACATAATGATTTCTAAGATTAAAAGCTCCACAGAGCGTATTATTATGCCAATAGAACTCAAAGCTGTCTCTGCAAGCTCTGAAAACGTCTCTCAAATTACTAGATACATTGATTGGATTGAACAATATTATTTGCCTAACAGACAAAGTACTATTCAGCCCGTTTTGCTCTGTTTAGGAGGTTCCGATTTATCAGAAAATGTTAAAATGTCATTTCACAATTTTAATGATAATTCAAATGGGAGATACTTACCCCTGATATATATTGAATATGTCATTAAGGAAAAAAATTTAGTATTTAAAACAATAAACTATTAGTGGCATGAACTACATAGGATCTAAAATTAAACTTCTGTCATTTCTTCATTCTGTAATTACAAATGTAGTTGGTAGCGATCTTTCCGATAAGGTGTTTTGTGATATTTTCGCTGGCACCGGTGCTGTTGGTCGGAGTTTTAAATCATCAGTAAAAAAAATAATCTCTAATGATTGCGAGTATTATAGTTATGTTTTAAATAAAAATTATATCGGCAACCATGTTGATATAGCAGAAAAAGATATGTTTTTGAATGAATTACAGTGCCTTGCACCTAAAGATAATGGCTTTATATATAAAAATTACTGCAAAGGAGGTGGTACAGGCAGACTTTATTTTTCAGATTACAATGGGAAAATGATTGATGCTATTAGAAGTAAAATAGAAGATTGGAAAAAGAATCAAACAATTTCTGATAATTTATATTTTTATCTTCTATGTAGCTTGCTTGAAGGTTCCGATAAGGTTGCCAATACGGCGTCTGTTTATGGCGCTTATTTAAAGCAATTAAAAAAAACCGCTGAGAACAAGATTAAATTATTTCCTGCAAAATATGAATTAAACTCAAATTCTCACGATGTCTATATGGAAGATGCAAATGTGTTAATTCGCAAAATCAGTGGCGATTTACTCTACCTTGACCCACCATATAATGCTAGACAATACGGCGCTAACTACCATCTACTAAATACTATCGCTGAATACAAACCATTTAACCCCTTTGGGAAGACCGGTTTAAGAAAATATGATAGGTCAAAGTATTGCAGTGCTAATTATGTCGAAACTGTTTTTGAAAATCTGATAAAAAATGCCGCATTTAAATATATTTTCTTGTCGTATAATAATGAAGGTTTAATGTCTTTTGAAAAAATAAAAAGTATAATGTCAAAATACGGAAAGTACGATGTAGTTCAAAAAGATTATCAAAGATTTAAAGCGGATAAATCAGAAAACAGAAATAATAAAGCAGATTCTACAATTGAATACGTACATATACTTGAGAAAAGCAACTAAGGTTATGTATTTATAACCTTGACATCTAATAATTAGTTTACTCTTACTCCATCATAACTTACTTACACTATATTCAATCCACTTGAAGTTGAGAATTTAGACTTCATTCCCCATAGTGACCTAAAAAAACGAACCTTTACCGCAAAGAGGAAGATTAGTATCGATTTGTTGGGACTAGCCGATTATTCCTTGTTCCGTTTTATTGTATGTCTGACCTTTTTCTGTGAAAGCATGAGGGGAATATGATTAAACTTTATTTTTTTGTAGAGTTCTGTTTGAATCCAATGCGATTGACGGGCTTTGGTTTCTGGACAAGCGGAGCGGTAATGGACAGAGCAGCTATCGCGAGATAAATATTATCTATGTCTTTGCTTATTTTGTTTATTGCCAGTTGATTATTGGAATCACTGCGTTCCAGCACAGCCAGTTTTTTCTTGAGTTCTTCAAGCTCAGCAGTGAGGTTTGCGGTGGTCGCCAGATAGTTACGCATTTGAACAAAAGCTCGCATGATTTGGATATTTAAACGAATGGCCACTTTACTTCTTAGGACTCCTGATAGCATTGCAACTCCTTCTTCCGTAAAAGCATATAATTCAGACGCTCCAACATTGTAATTGGGGGGTATCACATTTTGTGATACCCCCCATGAGAATCGGATTTTATACAATTTTCTAAGGACGCAATTTGCGGCCTTATACTGATACTCAGAAAATTATACTCCTATTTTGTTTATGTAACTATACCGTCAATTCACTACCATACAATAAAAACTTTTCCAATGAAAAGAAAAAAGTTCGTACAATGGGAACATACAAGTACATCACACTACAGAACAGCAGCAAATTTTCTTATTCTATCCAACTTTTTAAGAAGGGATTTATCTTGCCTTGCTGTCTGAATGTTATACTTAAGCTGCAAATTCATAAGTGATTCCGCAGAGACATCCAATGCAGCTTCAAACATCAATGCGGATATTGTTGAAAGAGAACGTCTTTCATTGATAATATCATTTAAAATTTTATAAGACATCCCCATTTTTTTTGCAAGTTCCACTTGTGATATCTTGCGATACTCAATCTCATCCTTAAGGACTTCTCCAGGATGTGTTGCTTTATATCCAAATATTTTTTCGCTCATAATTATCTTATTTATAATGGTTTGACAACTCCAAAATATCACAAATTGTTATTTCAGTCTCAGATATCACCTTATTAGATTTAAAGATAATTCTGTACTTATCATTAACCCTTACAGACTCTAGATCTTGTTTATTCCCATGTAAAATCTCGTAATTCGCTGAATTGTACCTATATAAATCTTTGGTGCTATTAACGGATTCTAATATGTTTATAGTCTTTACATATTTGCCAACAATTTCGGACTGAAATCTATGTTTTTTACTAGAGCATTTACCAAAAATATATAACTCCCTCAAATATTCTTCCGCAAACTTTATTACCATAGTTATAATTTTATAGCGTAACAAAAATATACTTTATTTTTTAATCCACAAAATAAGTGGATATTTTTGTTAACATTGTTTATTGCAATATATGACCTATAATATGCAGCCTCCAATCCAATTCGTAAAAACTTTTTCCGGAAAAGTAAAAAGTTTGTGTATTGGGAACAATTTGTTGATTTTGAGGAATTTTTCCCCACCATGACCTAAAAAAATAATCTCAACTGTCAAGAAATATTTGACAGTTCAAAAGAGTTCAAACATGCCGTAAAAATCGAGAAAAATGATTATTAACTTTATTTTTTTGTAGAGTTTTGTTTGAATCCAATGCGATTGACGGGCTTTGGTTTCTGGACAGGCGGAGCGGTAATGGACAGAGCAGCTATCGCGAGATAAATATTATCTATGTCTTTGCTTATTTTGTTTATTGCCAGTTGATTATTGGAATCACTGCGCTCAAGTGATGTCAATTTTTTCTTGAGTTCTTCAAGTTCAGCAGTGAGGTTTGCGGTGGTTGCCAGATAGTTACGCATTTGGACAAAGGCGCGCATGATTTGGATGTTAACTTGAATTGCGATATCGCTTTTAAGAAGCCCAGATAGCATGGCTAATCCTTGTTCGGTAAATGCTATGGGTCGCCATCTCCTCCCGCCCCAACTTGAAATCACAATCTGTGATTTCAAGTTTTCAAGTTCAGCGTTTTCCAATTTAAACATGAAGTCCGTCGGAAATCTTTTCATGTTCCTCTTAACCGCCTGATTTATAGCTCTTGTTTCTACACCATACAATACTGCCAGGTCAAAATCTAACATCACTTTTACACCTCTGATTGTGTAGATTTTACTACGAATATTCTCTAATTCATTTTCCATAATTTATTGTTTGAAAAATTATGGAACAATTATATGTAACCATATCGCAAATTATGTGTCATATCGTAAAAACTTTTCATGGAAAAGTAAAAAGTTTGTGCAATGGGAACAATTTTAAAGTATTGCACACAGCCTGTTGCGCAGACTGTGAAGCGGTGAGGCACAAGTGCGCCACAACGCCCTGTGTATCACGCGGCTTTGCCGCTACGCCTGGTGACATTCTGTCGTGACCTATTTTCTAATTTGAAATATAACTTTACCATAAATCTTCCTTTGAATTTCATAGAATTCCTCATCCGATTTGATACCAGTGGGCTTACCATCAATCATACACCCACTGATAATATTTATTAAGTTCAATAATATCCTCTCTTGTTAAATCATCATCATCGGTAACTGAAGGCATATAATGAGAGTCTTCTTTTTAACAGCGATATTTTTCAATTAAGTCCTCAATTTTTTCACTGCAACTGAATTTTGACCGTTCGTATTGTGGGCACGGCAAAACAAGGGCTGTAGGCAACGTTGATAATCAGAATGTTATAATTTGCTCGTATCTGCAGGGAACGACCAATCCATAACTGCTTGACACTCAATAACACCCACGTCCCTTATTTTGCCAGCATTTCCTGCTGACGCAGCGCATGCATAAAACGCGGCTACCGCCGCAAAGATGCACTGGCGCTACGCGCCAGGCTATGCGGCCTGTGGCAGCTACGCTTGGGGACATTTTGTTATGGGCCTGCGGCATGGGGACATTCTGTCGTGACCTATTTTTCAATATGCAATGTAACTTTACCATAAATCTTCCTTTGAATTTCATAGTATTCTTCATCCGATTTGATGCCTGTGGGTTTCCCATCATCAAGCCACTGAATATATTTATTCTTTTCAATAAGTTCTTCTCTTGTATAGTCATCATCATCATCATCAACTATATAGAGTGGGTACTGGGTTCCTTCCCTTTGACAACGATACTTTTCAAGTAAGTCCTCAATTTTATTTTCGTCCTCTTCACTTAACTGTTTGGACTTTACTAATTGTTCTTTTTCTGTCTCGTTCAGGGGCTTTACCAATGGCTCCTTTGAGCTACAGCCCTTTACGGACTTTGCTTTTGTCTTTTTCATAACAGTGTTTTTTAAATAATCTTATAACCTGGAAGAACTTCCGGGATTGATGGTGCAAAGATATGTGAACGGAGTGACAATTTTTGTCACTTTTAAAAGGTGCTGAAAATTTTTAAGAATTTATCCAAATCACTCGCTGTTGGCGTAACAGCAATCGCTCTAATGTTAAGTTGTGCATCTTACCATAAAAAAGATAACGATAGCATAACCTTAAAATTTGATAAAAGCAATGTAGAAATGGCCGTAGGGGCAAACCGGTTGAATCTGCAAGATTGTCCTCAGATTACAAATCAAGAGTTCTTACCCACTCCTCAAGCGTAGCCCTATCCGCATCGGCCGGAAATCTTTTTGCGGAACGCCACAGCGTTTTCTTGGAACATGAAGGATGCAAATATTTGTCCGTATCACCGGGAGCACTGGAACCAGATGTGCAAAACGGAACAACAACTTTCCCTGAAAAGCCATAACTCTCAAGAAAAGTATTGATTATGGTAGGAGCCACATACCACCATATTGGAAATCCCACAAATACCACATCATAATCCCCCATATTCTCGCATTTGCCTTTGATAGCGGGTCTTGATGATCTGTTATTCATCTCTACGGTACTGCGGCTGTTCTTGTCCTCCCAGTTGAGGTCTGCTGCGGAATAGGGTTTCTCCGGAGTAATTTCATACAAATCCCCCTTTACCGTCTCAGCCAATGTTTTGGCAAGCCTGCGCGTATTTCCGGTGCATGAAAAATATGCAACCAATACTTTTTTGTTATTCATAATATTTGATGTTTTTGTCTGGCAATTTGCCGTCAATGAAACAATCATAACGCAAAAGGTCATTAGAAATTTTTTCATAACGCTTGTTTTCTATCGGCTGACAACCCATATCCTCATCGACAGTGCCCCCGCAGTGATTTCGTATTTGCCTGGCTGGGTACTAAGCAAGAATATCTTACTGTCGCCTTCAATAGTACCTGATACATCCTTTATCAAAATTTTTGCAGGATCGAAAAGACCGTCCCGATTTTTATAAGTGGCGATCAGCGTAGCATAACCGCTGTCATCGGCGACAAACGTTGTGTCATTGACTTCAAGAGTTCCTATGGGATCGGAAACACGGATGACCGGCTGGCTATCGCTTTTTTCACAAGATGTCGCCGTCATAAAGACAAGCGCCATACAAGACGCAATCAAAACGATCTTGGTAATATTGTTCATATTCTTATAATTTATTGTTCTGATCCTAACACGCACCAGAACCAGAGCAAATTTAAACATTTATATCTAATGTTAATCTCTTGTAATTACTGCTCCAACTACAAAAAAGGCCCGCGAGAAACGGGCCTTTTAAAAGATAATCTATCGGGAGTTTAGAACTTCCCATCCAGATACTGCTCATAAGCAGCCATGTCCAGCAGACCGTGACCGGAAAGGTTGAACAAGATGGTTTCATCTCTTCCTTCTGCTTTGTCCTTGAGCGCTTCGCGGATTACAAGGGCAATGGCGTGTGTGGATTCCGGCGCCGGAATGATTCCTTCTGATTGTGCAAAGGTAATGCCCGCGGCAAAAGTTTCTTTTTGCTCAATTGAATAAGATTCTATAAAACCGTCTTTTTTTAACTGGCTAACTATTTGGCCGCCGCCGTGGTATCTGAGACCTGCGGCATGTATCTGCGCAGGCTGAAAATCATGTCCCAAAGTGTACATTGGAATCAGCGGAGTAAGACCCTCAGTGTCTCCAAAATCATAATCAAATTTACCGCAAGTAAGCTTTGGACATGCTGCAGGTTCTGCCGCCATGAAACGTGTCTGTTTCCCGTCAAGAAAATTGTGTCTCAAAAACGGAAATGCGATGCCGGAAAAATTTGAACCGCCGCCAAAGCATGCAATAACTTTATCGGGATAATCGCCCGCCATCTCCATCTGCTTTTCCGCCTCAAGACCTATAACTGTCTGATGCAAAAGCACATGATTCAGCACGCTTCCTAGCGTGTATCTGGCATTATCACTATGCACCGCCATCTCGACAGCTTCTGAAATGGCCATGCCCAAGCTGCCAAGGCACGTTGGGTCTTTGGCAAGAACTGCGCGTCCATATTCAGTATCAGGTGACGGAACCGCATGTACGTTTGCCCCATACGTACGCATTACTATCTTTCTGTAAGGCTTTGTGTTATAACTGTTTTTAACCATGAACACATCAAGCGCAACTTTAAAATGCCTTGCCGCAACAGCCATGGCTGAACCCCATTGGCCCGCTCCGGTTTCTGTGGTTAAATGCGTAATCCCTTGCTCTGCATTGTAATAACACTGTGCAATTGCGGTGTTAAGCTTGTGAGAGCCAACAGGGCTGACACTTTCATTTTTAAAATAAATCTTTGCCGGCGTATTAAGCGCTTTCTCCAAGCCGGAAGCACGCACTAGCGGAGACGGTCTATATATCTTGTACAAAGTACGCACATCCTCTGGTATTTCATGCCACCTCTCAGTTGAGAATTCCTGTTTTGCAAGCTCTTTTGCAAATAAGCCCTCCATATCTTCCGCTTTTATAGGTTTGCGAGTTCCGGGATGCAACAAAGGTTGCGGTTTGTTAGGCATGTCGGCTACAATGTTATACCACTGCGTCGGAATCTCGCTTTCCGGGAGTGTGTACTTTTTGGTTACTTTCATTTTATTATATATTTAAGGTTGATAAAAAACGTAATTACAACACCTCTAGTATGCATAAGAGGATGATTACTTTTCCCATGAGGGACTCTTCAAAATAAAATTGTGAAGAATTGGTTACAATTCAGAATATATAGGCGTGGCTGGAGCCATCACCACCTTAGAGCTCTAACAATACGAGGTCTGTTATTGATATCCGTAACTATCTGAGGTTCAGAGAATCCCATTTCACCCATCAGAGAGGCTACTTGTTCCCCGAACATTTCATTAATCTCAAAATATATTCTTCCGTTACGATTTAACATATCAAAGGCAAGTTGAGAAATTTTTCTGTAAAACACAAGCGGATTATTATCAGAAACAAATAAAGCCTCCGCCGGTTCATAATTAAGAACATTAGGTCGCATAAATTTTTTCTCTCTCTCCATAACGTAAGGAGGGTTGCTTGCAATTATATCAAACTTCCTTCCGCCAAACATAGACAAGGCCTCGGGAGAAAGTATATCACATTTAAAAAAATCCGGAGCGGGTTGATCCGCTTTTACACCGTCAACCACAGAATCTATATGTTCAGGCATTCCGCCGGCAACATCCGGCTCTCTCCGCTCAATCTTCTGATTTCTTGCATATTCCAGAGCCTTATCAGAATTATCACAACCATAAACGTAGGAGCGCGGAAAATTACTCCACAGACTCCATGCAATACACCCGCTGCCTGTACAGATATCCAAAATCTCATAAGGCTTCCTGGAACTGTTGCTCAAGGTAATTAAACTTACCATTGCTTCAGTTTCCGGACGAGGAATCAAAACCCCCGGCCCCACATTAAACCTGTGCCCGCAAAACATCTCATAACCAAGCACATACTGCACGGGCTCCCCTTTTGCCATCCTCAGCACCGCATCTCTAATCATTGACTCAGAGAATAATTCATCTTTTTTTGTCTCGACAGATTCTTTGTCTATCAGTAAAATTTCTCTGTCGGGATCTGAGATATAGGCGTAATCTTTATAACCCAACATCCCAACCAATACTCTGTTGCATAAAGAAATAGACTCCTCCTTTGAATAAAGGGAGGAGAGTTTTTCAACTCCAAAATTTATGAATTCTTTAATGGTCACAAAATAAATTATTAAGTGTCAGTTAGTAATTGTTAGGTGCTAGCTTCTAAGTGTTAGGTGTTAGGCGTTAAATCAAATATCCTCAAGCATGTCTGTCAGAAAATCCTTGAGTTCAATGCCTGCAGCTGCAAGCTGTTTTGGAACAAGACTCATTTTTGTCATCCCGGGTATAGTGTTGACTTCCAGGAAGTAAACATCATTTCCTTGAATGATATAATCCATTCTCACAATTCCGCTGCAACCCATATAAGTGTAAATCCGCTCACTTAAATTTTGAACTTTTGCGGTCAGCTCCGGTGATATTTGGGCGGGACAAATTTCTTGAGATTCTCCAAGATATTTGGCCTCATAGTCAAAATATTCTCTCTTTGTAACAATTTCCGTGACAGGCAGTTTATGAATTGCGCCATGCATTTTATAGATACCGTTTGTAACTTCTCTCCCATCAACGGCAGACTCCGCAATAACAGTATCACATTCAGTAAAAGCGTGATTTATAGCCCCTTCTAACTCCTCCTCTTTTTTGACTTTAGTAACTCCAAAGCTGCTGCCGCCAACGGTTGGCTTTACAAACATTGGAAGACCAATCTGTCTTATGATATCCCTTGTAGAGTGAGGAACATCCTTTCTGATGTAAACATCCTTTGCCATTTTTACACCGGCATAATCCAGAAATCTTTTGCAAGAATGTTTATCAAATGTAATTGCAGAAACAAAGGCAGAACAAGTGGTGAAAGGAACGTGCATCATCTCCAGATATCCCTGAAGCAGACCATTTTCCCCGGGCGTACCATGTATCATTATGAATGCCTTGTCAAACTTCACAAGACCGTTGCGGCAAAGGACGGAAAAATCTGTTTTGTTTATCTCTTTGCTGCGAGTCTCCAGATTGCGGGGACTTCTTCCCATTACCAAATCCAAATCTATTTCCTCTCCGTCGGGAGGCAGAATAAGCAGCCAATCTGTACCTCTTAAAAAGATAAGATACGTTTGAAACTTCTCTGCATCGATGAATTTTGACACATTTATTGCACTCTGTACGGATACTTCACATTCTGAAGAATCTCCGCCGCAAATTAGGGCAACATTCTTTTTTCCACCCATAATCAATCTCTCCTGTTATTAATCGTTTAATAAATACCCGGCATTAATGAAAGTCATCTGTTCCGCAGATTAGTTTTCTTGTATGAATTCATCTTGGGCTTCCGTTTCACCCTCTCCCGTCACACCTTCTCCGGTGCCCGTATCTGCCACAGGATTAGGACAATTCATATCCACATCAAAGTCTTGCGGCACAGCAAACTTATCATTGATAGTAACTCCAAGCTTTCCGTCTGCCAGAACTTTTTTCATAAAGATTCCCCAAATAGGAAGTGCCATATTTGTACCGCTTCCGTTTACCATGCTTGCAAAATGAACTTGTCTGTCCTCTGCACCAACCCAAACACCGGCAGTTAATCTTGGCGCATAGCCTATGAACCATCCGTCTGCGTTATCATTTGTTGTTCCCGTCTTGCCTCCAAATTGTCCGCCGCTTATGTAAGACCTTAATCTTGCGCCGGTTCCATGGTCAACAACATTCTGCATCATATTCACCATCAAATATGCTGTCTTTGCAGAAATGGCCTCCCTCTTTTTGCTTTGGAATCTGGCAAGTACGGCACCGTTTTTATCCTCTATCCTTATTACAAATTGCGGGTCTACATAAATGCCTTTGCTCGGATAAACATTAAATGCGCTTACCATCTGATAAACAGGAACATCTGCAGAACCAACACACAAAGAATAAACGGGATTCAAATAACATTTTATTCCAAGATTGTGCGCCATTGCAACAAGTGGCTCAGGACCAAATTGCTTCATCAGATAGGCAGAAATATTATCACTGCTCTTCTGCAATCCCCACTTTAAAGTTACAGTCTTTCCAATCCACTGACCGCCCTCCTGACTTCTTGGCGTCCAAACATTTCCGCCGGATACAACAAAGGACTGAGGCACATTTACAACCTTATCACAAGGGGTAAATCCCTCCTGCATTGCAAGAGTATAAAGGAACGGTTTGAATGTGGAACCAACTTGCCTTTGTCCTTGCATTACCTGATCATACTTAAAATATCTATAGTTCTCTCCGCCAACATAGGCTCTTACATATCCGGTCTCAGGCTCTATGGCCATAAGTCCGGCACGCAAGAAAGACTTATAATATTTAATGGAGTCATTAGGTGTCATAAGCGTGTCCGCATAACCCTTTTTATTCCAAGAGAATATGCGCATATCCGTCTTTGTGTTGAACGCTCTTTCTATATCCGCATCACTCTCTCCCGCCTGCCTCATATTCTTATAACGGTCACTCCAATGACGCGCCTGTCTCATAAGTGTCTCTATGGTTGCCACGTCTGTTCCGTTAGCAAAAGGAGGATGCTGCGTATATCTGACATCTCTGCGGAATGTAGATTGCAATTGTTTTAAATACTCAGCGACAGACTCTTCTGCATATTGTTGCATCTTTGCATTGATGGGCGTATAAATTTTTAAACCGTCGCGATCCAGATTATACTTATCTCCGTTTGTCTTAACGTTTTTATTAAGCCAACCATAAAGCGGATCTTCTTTCCATGACAAAGAGTCCTCTCTAAACTCGCTTTCCGTTGAGTAATCAGATCTGTGCGGTTCATCTGCACTCATAATTCTGCGCAACATATCTCTAAAGTATGGAGCCAGACCGGATGCAATTTCATCACTGCTGTAGCTTAATTTTATTGGAATTCTTACGATTGAATCATATTGAGTCTCAGAGAGATAATTATATTTCCTCATCTGGTTCAACACATGGTTTCTTCTCTTTAAAGACAATTCCGGATTTACAACCGGGTTAAATCTTGTTGGCTTATTAACCATTCCAACAAGCAGAGCGCTCTCCTCTACAGTCAAATCTTTTGGAAGCTTCCCAAAGAAAATACGGGCCGCACTTTGGATACCATAAGCATTGCTGCCAAAGAAAACGGCATTCATGTACATGCTTAAAATTTCCTCTTTTGTATAGTTTCTCTCCAGCTTAACAGCCGTAATCCACTCCCTGAATTTATTAACGCCCAAGACAAAAAACTTAGCGCCCGGGAAGTGAGACTTAACCTCTTCCCTTGGGAACAAAGTCTTTGCAAGCTGCTGACTTAATGTGCTTCCTCCTCCTCCGCCCCTGGTGTTTCCAAGAACCAAACTCTTTACGGCAACCCTGAACAAGCTGCGCATATCCACTCCGCTATGCTTGTAAAATCTTACATCTTCTGTTGCAACTACCGCATCTTTAAGACCTTCTGATAAATCATCAAATGTGGTATATGAGCGATTCTCTACATGGAAAGTAGTCAAAAGTGTTCCATCTTCTGCCAAAATTTGCGTTGCAAGATTGCTCTGCGGATCCTCCAACTCCTCAAAAGATGGTATATCCGCAAAAATCCAAACAAGCATTAAAGCTGTCAGCACAAGGATAATAGGGCTAAAAACTATGAGCCACAACCATTTAAGAAATTTTTTCCTGTCTTTTATTTCCATTTTCCCGCTTTTAATGAAAGCAAAAATACGAATAAAATTTGCATTTTACAGTAGTTTATGACTTACTTTGCAACCCATTAAAAAGTAAAAAGAGGGGGTTTAAGCATTATGGGAGAGAATCTTGTTATAGTCGAGTCACCTGCTAAGGCAAAGACTATAGAAAAATTTTTAGGCAAAGAGTACACTGTCAAATCCAGCTTTGGTCATATCTGCGATCTCGCAAAAAAAAATCTGGGAATCGACATTGAAAATGGCTTTGAGCCCAAATATGAAGTTTCCGCAGACAAGAAAAAAGTTGTCTCAGAACTAAAGGCTCTGGCAAAGAAAGCGCAAACAGTATGGCTTGCATCAGATGAAGACCGGGAGGGAGAGGCAATCGCATGGCATCTTCAGAACAATCTGGGTCTTAAAGATGAGAACACTAAAAGAATAGTATTTCATGAAATCACAAAGAGTGCTATTCTGGATGCAATCAAAAATCCGCGCAAGGTTGATATAGATTTGGTTATGGCTCAACAGGCGCGCAGAGTTCTGGACCGTCTGGTGGGCTTTGAACTCTCTCCAATTTTGTGGAAGAAGGTTGCTCCAAAACTTTCCGCCGGAAGAGTACAATCTGTTGCGGTAAAATTAATTGTAGATAGGGAGCGTGAAATTCAGGCTTTTACGGCAGACACCTTTTATAAAGTCACAGGCGCATTTCATCCGGCAACTTTAGACAGCAAGATAAAACTTGACGCAACGCTGGATTCTAAATTCAATTCATCTGCAGAAGCTGAAGCTTTTTTAAATAAGTGTAACGGCTGCAACTTTATAGTAGAGGGAACAGAGAAGAAAAAAATATCCAGAACACCGGCACCTCCGTTTACCACATCAGCTCTTCAGCAAGAGGCGGGACGCAAGTGCGGTTTTTCCGTTGCTCAAACAATGAGGATTGCTCAAAAACTTTATGAGAGCGGACTTATCACCTACATGCGTACAGACTCCACAAATTTGTCCACGCTTGCATTAACTACAATAAAACAAGCTATAACAGAGAATTACGGAGCTCAGTATTCAAAAACAAGACAATACAAAACAAAGAGCAAGGGGGCACAAGAGGCTCATGAGGCCATCCGCCCTACCTACGCCTCTAATATAATAATAGAGGGAACGGCACAAGAGAAAAAATTGTACTCCTTAATTTGGAAACGCGCAGTTGCTTCTCAAATGGCAGATGCAGAATTAGAGAAGACCGTCATCACAATTGGGGGAGATAAAATTTCTGAGAAATTTACAAGTGAAGGAGAGCAGATTTTATTTGACGGATTTTTAAAATTATATCTGGAGGGGAAAGATGATGAGCAAGATGACAAGTCAGAAAATCAGCTTATCCCAAATATTCCCGACAGGGAATCAATGGATGCCATTGAAATCTCTGCAACCCAGAGGTTTACACAAAAACCCCCAAGATATTCAGAGGCATCTCTTGTAAAGAAAATGGAGGAGCTGGAGATTGGCCGCCCTTCCACTTACGCCCCAACCATTACAACAATCATGGCAAGAGGCTATATAGTAAAAGAGGAGAGAGATGGTGTTGAGAGAAATTATGAAAAGATGACACTGTCGGGAGGAAAAGTTGAGAAAACAACTTTGACAGAGAAGACAGGCGCTGAGAAAAATAAATTGTTCCCGGAGGATATTGGTATTCTTGTAACAGATTTTCTGGAGAAGAATTTTACATCTATCATGGACTACGGTTTTACGGCAAAAATTGAGGATGATTTTGATAAAGTTGCAGCCGGAAAACTTGTTTGGAACAATCTGATTAAGAGCTTCTACGGGCCTTTCCACAAAAAAGTGGAAGCATCAATAGAAGAGAAGGGGCACGTAAATGCGCAACGCTCTTTGGGCAAAGACCCTGCAACAGGAAAAGAGATTATTGTAAGACTTGGAAAATTTGGACCCCTCGTTCAAAAAGGAGATAATGATGATGCTAAAAAAGAATTCTCCAGCCTTAGAAAAGGACAATCCATAGAGACGCTTACTCTGGAAGAGGCTCTTAAATTATTTGACCTCCCAAGAGCAGTTGGCAAATGGAAAGATAAAGCCATCACCGCTGCAATTGGAAGATTTGGCCCATATATAAAGTATGACAACAAATTTGTCTCTCTTGGCAAACTATATGATCCTTACACAATTACAGAGGATGAGGCTTGCACTTTGATAGCGGACCACATTCAAAAAGAGGCTAACAAAGTCATAAGAGTTTTTGAAAAAGAAGACATTCAAGTTCTTAACGGAAGATTTGGTCCATATATAAAATGCGGCAAAGACAACTATAAAATTCCAAAGGGAAAGAACGCAAAGAAGGCGGAAGAACTTACACTGGAGGATTGTCAGAATATCATTAAAAATTCTGAGCCCACGGGTAAAAAAAGAGGCAAAAAATAATTATATAAGGAATATATTTCCAATCTATGGCAAAAGGCAAATTAGATTCAGTAATAAGCGGTTACAAAGAACTATATGCAGAAAAAACTGTGCGTTCTGCCGCAAAACTAATTAGCGCCCCGGATGAGAAAAATTTCTCCGCCACGCTTAAAAAAAATTTAAAATCTAAGCTCCCGACAGTTGTTCTTTGCGGAGAACAGCTTCCCTCTTTGAAAGGTATCATTGGCGGCAAACCTTTTACAGCCGCACTTATATCATCAGGAGATTTTCTTGCAAACCCGGAGGACACTTTTCCTCTGCTTACAAATAAAAACCTAAAAAGTTTTGCGCTGCTTGGAGTGCAGAGATATTTGTTTAATCCCGGAATAGATATCTTTTTGAATGACAGTGGTTTTGAAACGCTGCACCTTGGAGAGATAAGAGATGATATAACTCAATGCGAGCCGCTTCTGAGAGATGCACAATACATTTTTATTGATATGCACTCCGTAAAATATGCAGACTATCCATGGTCAGAAGAGAAGGGAAATCCAAACGGGTTCATGAGCAATGAAATATGTCAGATTGTTAGATACGCCGCATTCTCCCAAAAATTAAAAGCTATATTTTTATTTGGTATCTCTTTGGAAAAGAGCCGGAAACATGTATGCGACGCTCTTGCATCCCAAGTTGTATGGCATATTTTTGACGGCATTACTTCTAATTTGAAAGAAGACCCAATGATTTCCATTTCAAAGGGCAAACTTGCAATGCAATTCATGCGTAAAATAGTTGACATGGGCGGAGGCAGCGATGCTATTTCTTTTGTAACAAGCTTAAATACAGGTAGATGGTGGATGGAAATTCCTGTCGAGAGCACAAAAAGTCAATTACTTGTCCCTTGTACTCAAAGTGATTATAACTCCGCTTGCGCCGGCAATATTCCTATCAGATGGCTATTTTATTACAGAAAAAGTAATACTTTATAAAAATTTTTACTATTTTTGTTCAGAACAGTGAGCAAAAACAGTTAAATTTTATAAATATGCCAAAATATCAAATCGACGACACAGACCAGAAAATACTCTCTTCTCTTGTAAAGAATGCCAGAATGCCTTTCCTGGAAATCGCTCGTGATTGCGGAGTTTCCGGTGCAGCTATTCATCAGAGAGTCAAGAAGATGGAATCATTGGGAATTATTACAGGTTCTCGTCTTCTTGTAAAGCCTTCAACGCTTGGACTAAATGTCTGTGCGTTTGTTGAGGTGAACCTTTCACCTGTCAACAAGTATCCGGAAGTAATTGAGGCTCTTAAAAAAATCCCAGAAATAGTTGAATGTCATTTTGTTACAGGAAGACATACATTGCTTTTAAAAATGTATTGTTTTAATCATGACCACCTTTTGGACATTCTGATTAATACTATTCAAAACATTCCTAGCGTACAGGATACAGAAACGCTTATATCTCTAGACCAGGCAATTGAACGTCAGGTTTGGGTTAAAGATTATCCGGAAGCTCAGGGATATCACGGAAAACAAAAAGCAAAAGGAGCTAAGAAGAGATAGTCTACAAAGAGGCGTAAATTATATTAGCTTCTTTTAGATCTTCAGGGGTAGTGATTTTTAAATTCAACCTGCTCCCCTCGCAAGTGTCAACAGAATAACCCGCACTCTCTATAACCGTAGCATCATCTGTGAAAGTTGGAGAGTACGGTTTTTTATAGGCTCTTTTAAGACGCGTAGAATCAAAGACTTGTGGAGTTTGAACAATAAAATAATTATCCCTTGGCACGGGACGGCTGCCAATCATTTCACACTCTGAATCAAGAATTTTTTCTCTCATGGAATCTACCATAGGGAGAATCGGAATTATCCCGGCATATTTTTCAGAAAAATCATAATCCAGCATATCCTGCACTAATTCCTTTGGTACAAAGGGACGCACTCCGTCATGAACTGCAACCACCGCATTATCCGGAACAAACTCAAGGGCGGCTTTTACAGAGTGAAAACGTGTCAACCCTCCCTCCACAATAACATGTTTAAGCCAAAGCTGATTTTTAATGCAGTAGTCTTGCCAATTTTTAATATATCTGGGGGGAAGAACAAGGATAATCTCCACTTCCCTATCCAGCTCAGTAAATAACTCTAAAGTCCTAAGCAATATAGGTTTGCCTGCCAGCTCCAAGAATTGTTTTGGGACCATGGAACCCATTCTTGTACCGCTTCCGCCGGCTGTAATTATTGCATAATATTTGCTTTGAATTGACATATTGGAAATGTATCTTTGCAAAAGTATCAATTTTTAAGCTATATTTTTTAACTTTACGCGGTATTTTTTATAGAAATTAAAACAAAGTGAAAGAAATTAAAAGAGCTCTTATATCCGTATACTCTAAAGACGGTATATTGGAGATATCCAAAGAGTTACTAAAAAATGGAGTGGAAATTCTCTCCACGGGGGGCACGAGTGATTTTTTAAGCAAAAACGGTATCCCGGTTTCTAAAGTTGAGGACATAACCGGATATCCGTCTATTCTTGGAGGCAGGGTTAAGACCTTGCATCCCAAAGTATTTGGTGGAATTCTTGGCAGAAGGGACAATGAAGAGGATAAAAATGATTTTAACAAATTCTCCATACTCCCGATAGACCTTGTAATTGTAGACCTATATCCTTTTGAGGAGACAGTAGCAAAAGGAGCTGATCATCAAAACATTATAGAGAAAATAGATATTGGCGGCATCTCTCTTATCAGGGCCGCTGCCAAAAATTACAATGATGTTGTAATCATTCCTTCTAAAGAATCTTACGGCCCGTTTTTGCAGATTCTCAAAGAGAAAGGGGCAAATACAGAACTTAAAGAGAGAGAATTTTTTGCAGCAAAAGCCTTTGAAGTAAGTTCTCACTATGATACCGCAATCTTTGATTTCTTTAATCAAGGTTTTGACATTCCGGTATTTGACAAGAGCATTACAGAAGGCAGAGGCCTGCGCTACGGAGAAAATCCTCATCAAAAGGGGATGTATTTTGGTCCAAAAAATTCTCTTCCGGAACAGATTCACGGCAAAGAGATTTCACACAACAATCTGCTGGACATTGAGTCTGCAATAGAGCTGATTAATGATTTTAAAGAGACCACGGTTGCAATTATAAAACATACTAACGCATGCGGATGCGCAAGTGACCCTGATCTTGTAAAAGCCTGGGAGAAAGCACTTGCCGGAGATCCGGTCTCAGCGTATGGTGGCATTCTTGTAACAAACAAAGAGATTGACAAGACGGCTGCAGAGGAGATGAATAAAATTTTCTTTGAGGTTATGATTGCTCCGTCTTATACTAAAGAGGCGCTTGATATATTGGAAGTTAAAAAGAATCGCGTGATTCTTGTAGACCGCGGCATTGTTCTTCCAAAGAAAAAATTCCGCTCATTGCTGAACGGAGTATTGGAGCAAGAAAGAGATAATTATGTAGAGACGCCGGAAGATCTTAAGCCCGTAACAACTTTAAAACCAAAGGATGAAGAGATTCCTGACCTGATTTTTGCAAACAAGCTGGTTAAACATTCCAAGTCTAACGCTATTGTACTTGCAAAAGGGAAACAACTGCTGGCCAGTGGAATAGGACAAACATCCAGAGTAGATGCGCTGAGGCAGGCTATCCAAAAAGCTAAATCCTTCAACTTTGATTTGCAGGGAGCGGTTATGTCTTCAGACGCATTTTTCCCGTTCTCTGATTGCGTACAAATAGCTGCTGCAGAGGGCATTAAAGCAGTGATTCAACCGGGCGGCTCTATAAGAGACAATGAAAGCGTAGATTGGTGCAACAACAACAATGTTGCAATGGTAATGACAGGAATAAGACATTTTAAACATTAGATATGGCATTTTCTTTTTTAACACAGGAGCTTGCAATTGATTTGGGGACAGCCAATACCGTCATTTTTATGAATGACAAAATAGTGGTTGATGAACCTTCAATTGTTGCTATTGACCAAATAACAGGCAAACCAATAGCATACGGACACACCGCAAGGCTGATGCATGAGAGAACAAACCCTAACATTAAAACAGTTAGGCCGTTAAAAGATGGTGTTATTGCAGACTTTAATGCTGCAGAGCAAATGATTCGCGGCTTTATTAAGATGATTAACAATAAGAGAACGCTTTTTACGCCAAACCTTAGGATTGTAATTGCCATACCTAGCGGCAGTACCGAGGTGGAAATCAGGGCCGTGCGTGATGCTGCGGAACATTCCGGCGGAAGAGACGTTTATATTATTTATGAACCTATGGCAGCAGCTCTTGGAATAGGACTGAATGTAGAAGAGCCTAGCGGACACATGGTTGTAGATATAGGAGGAGGCACTACAGAATGCGCCGTTATTTCTCTTGGCGGTATTGTTTGCAAAGAGAGCATAAAGGTTGCAGGAGATGTATTTACATCTGATATTCAGCAATATCTAAGGCAACAGCATAATATCAAAATTGGAGAAATTACTGCAGAGCAAATTAAAATTGCAGTTGGAGCAGCCATTCCGGAACTGGATAATCCCCCTGAGCCTTTTGTTGCAAAAGGTCCTAATTTAATGACCGCTTATCCTGTGGAGATTTCTGTCTCCAGCCAGGAAATTGCACACTGTCTGGACAGGTCTTTGGCAAAGTTGGAAACCACTGTTGTTAAGGTACTTGAGCAGACTCCTCCAGAGCTGTATGCGGATATCGTTAAAGAGGGAATCTTCTTAACCGGAGGCGGAGCGCTTATAAGAGGATTGGACAAGAGAATGGAAGATAAGCTTAAGATTCCTTTCCATGTTGCAGAAGATCCGTTGAGAGCAGTTGCAAGAGGCACAAGCACAGCGCTTAAGAATCCTGCAAAACTGCCTTATCTGATGAGATAATAATCTGTCGGGAACAAAATGAAAATTCCACCGCTGATCTATAATGCAATTGGACGCTTTGTACTGTTTGTGGTTTTAGAAACGGCGGGAGTGCTTATGATTCTGAACAATGGTATTGTCCAGAGGTACAGGATTTTTGAGACCATACGCTCTTTCCAGTGTTTTTTCTGGGAGAGGAATACTGCAATTAAAGATTACACAAGGTTAAAGGATATTAATGCATCTTTGATAAAACAAAATGCATTTCTGTTAAAACAAAATGTCCTTTACAGAAATTGTATTCAGAACAGTATTGCGGAGGGCTCTTTCCACGGCGAAATTAATAAGATTGACAGGAATGCATCATCCGTAACTGACAGCACAACAATAAGATTGGACAGCAGCATGGTAATGTATGATTATCAGCTTGCTAAAGTAATCAAAAACAGCCTGAACACAGAGCATAATTACCTGATTATTGATAAGGGTGCAAAGGACGGAATGTCTGAAGATATGGGAGTTATCACCCCTATTGGAGTTGTGGGAATCACAAGAGCGGTGGGCGCGGATTATACATACGTACTCTCTTTTCTTAATAACAAACAAACGATAAGCGCAAAAATCGGGAGGTCTAATATTTTTGGAACATTGCGCTGGGACCATAGATCTATCTATTATGCACAGCTTACGGAAATACCTCAGCACATTAAAGTTAGAAGAGGAGATACTGTCTTTACAAGCGGATATTCCACTTTCTATCCCGCCAATATTCCAATTGGAACTGCGGTTTCATACAGAGTTGTTAACGGAACTCACAAGCAAATCAAAGTTAGGCTTATGCAAAACTTTAAAGATTTAGATTACGTGATAGTTGTGAAACACAAGCACAGGCATCAAATAGATTCTCTCTCCAAATTCCAGCCGTCTTATAGTAAAAGATAAAGAATGAACAGCATTGTAAAATATACTATAATTGGTATTGCAACTCTAATAATTCAGCTGCTGATATGCGAGTTTGTCAACATTTGGCCTCCGTTGTATATTGCTGTATTTCCGCTGTTTATATTAATGCTCCCAAATGATTTTAAACCTGTGCTGCTAATGATAACTGCGTTTGTTGCGGGACTCCTTATAGACTCTCTTTCTGACGGTCTGCTGGGACTGAATGCAACAAGCCTTACCGCAATTGCATTTTTTAAACACTCGTTTATAAAGGGACTTGCCCGCTATGAAAGCGGAAGCGGAGCGCAAGATGTGAATAGCAAACATCTTGGATTTCAAAGGTTTTTAACATTTCTTCTGTTGTCATATACGGTCTTTTTTATTTGCTACACAATGCTGGATGATTTTGGTTCCGGTTCTATAGTATTCTTGGTAATCAGACTTTTAGTAAATATTATTGTCAATATTATTATTGCAATTATTTTGGAAAAATTGTTTTTCCAAAGGTTAATGCAGTAACTTTGGCTCGGCTAAAAGCATTGTAAAAAGTGCAGAAAAAAAACATTCTCATAGTTGGCGTTATAATTGTCGGTCTTATTCTGGCAATGCGTTTATTTTATTTGCAAATCCTGGACAAGGATTATAAAATAAACGCAGACAATAATGCTCTGCTTTATGAGACGCGCTACCCTGCAAGAGGAATAATTTATGACCGCACCGGAAAAACTCTTGTAGGCAACAGAACAACTTATGATATCATGGTGACTCCCATGGATATAAGGCCTTTTGATACTGCTGATTTTTGTGAAACTTTTAATATTGATTATAATATTGTCAGAAAGAAACTCCGCAACTATAGAATCAATAAAAGAAAAATCGGATACCAGACTTTTACTTTTATCAAGCAGGTTTCGGGTGCCAATTACAGTTTGTTTGCAGAGAAGTCTTACAAATTCCCGGGCTTTTACGCCATAAGCAGAACGGCAAGGACTTATCCTTTTAATGCCGGGGCCAATCTTTTTGGATACATTTCAGAAGTGGATTCTGCATTTCTTTCAAAACATCCGGACTATAGACTCGGTGATTATGTGGGTGTTACCGGCATGGAAAAATCTTATGAAGATGTACTGTGCGGCAAAAAGGGATACAATATTTTTATCAGAGATTCACGCAACAGAATACGTGCAAGTTTTGAAAACGGCAAATATGATGTTGAGGCCGTACCAGGAAAAGATTTGATTTCTTCTATCGACGGGGAACTGCAGGAATACGGAGAGCTGCTGATGCAAAACAAAGTTGGAAGTGTTGTCGCGATAGAACCTTCAACCGGAGAAATCCTTGCAATTATCTCTTCCCCATGCATTACCATTGCACAGCTTTCCAACATGCGCAAGCATTACAGAGAAATAGCAGATAACCCATATAAGCCAATGTTTAACAGGTCTGCCATGGCTGCATATCCTCCGGGGTCTGTTTTTAAAATTGTAAACGGATTAATTGGTCTGCAAGATGGAGTCGTTACTCCGGACAGCAGATTCCCTTGCAACGGAGGCTACTATTTTCCGGGCGGAAAAATGGGGTGTCACCACCACGCAAGCCCGCTGGATTTTAAACTTGCGGTATGTATGTCATGTAATGCGTACTTTGCACATGTTTACAGAGCAATAGTTACAAATCCAAAATACAATCCGATTTCTGTGGCATTCAACCATTGGAGAGACGCCGTAATGAAATTTGGATTTGGGAAAAAACTTGGAAGCGATTTTCCATCAGAGCTTGCCGGAACACTCCCAACCACAAAGACTTACGATAAAATCCACGGCAAGGGAAGATGGAACTCATTTAATATCTTGTCACTTGCAATAGGCCAGGGAGAAATTGGCACAACGCCTTTGCATCTTGCTAACCTTGCTGCAATTATAGCAAACAGAGGATACTACTATGTTCCCCATTTAGTGAAAAATGCGCCAGACACAACAAGGGCTAAATCATTTAAAATCAAACATTATGTTGGTGTGGATACCGTACATTTTGCAACAGCGATAGAGGGAATGCATCTGGCCGCAAACGGCGGGCCGGGTGGAACTGCAAGAATTGCCCACATAGACGGGATTGATTTATGCGGAAAGACCGGAACAGCGCAAAATCCTCATGGAAAGGATAATGCGTCATTCATCTGTTTTGCACCGCGCAATCATCCAAAAATTGCAGTAGCCGTTTATATAGAAAACGCAGGATTTGGAGGAACTTGGGCCGCTCCAGTTGCATCATTAATGGTAGAAAAATATTTAAACAGAACAGTCAAAAGGAAAGACCTTGAAGATAAAATAATTAAGGCAAACACACAGCAATTTGTTCCAATAAGACGCAAACTGATTCCCGGTCAATACATTGTAAAGAGAGACAGCACCGGCAAAAAATACTATGTAAGAATTGTGCCGCAAAAACTGTCGGGAGAAAAAAAGAGCATGCCTAATAAAAAAGAGAATTAATGTACGGTCAAACACTATATAGAAAAATAGATTTTGGACTGCTGATGTCTTACCTGTTCTTGGTAATCTTTGGCTGGCTAAACATTTATTCCGCCGTATTCAATGAGGATCACCCTATTATCTTTGACGTTACACAAAGATACGGAATGCAGTTTATATGGATGTGTATCTCTTTTGTTACCGCAATTTTTATAATCTACATAATAAACCCAAAAATTTATGACGTGCTCTCCCCCGTTCTCTACGGAGCGATGCTTCTGCTTTTGTTTGTTGTAATATTTGCAGGTAAAGAGGTAAATGGTTCCAAATCATGGTTTTACCTTGGCTCATTTGCATTCCAGCCCGCCGAGTTTTCCAAAATTACAACGGCACTGATGCTCTCATACGTAATGAGCAAATACGGATTCAGACTTGCAAACACCAGAGATGCATTCAAGGCCGCCGCAATAATTTTAATCCCAATTCTGCTCATAATTGCGGAGAAAGAAACGGGCAGTGCGCTGGTTTACCTTGGACTTATCTTTGTTCTTTATAGAGAGGGACTTAGCGGTTGGGTACTGTCATTTTTATTTGTCATTATTGCCCTATTTGTCATCACGATAGTTTCTTCTCCTCTGGTTGCAATTATTTGCTGTTTTGCCGCGGCCGGAATAATAAGGGCATTAATAATAAAGAGAAACATTCTGGGAAATTTTTTGATTGTACTGCCAATACTGGTATTTATGGCCTTTATTCCAATAATATTGCGGATCAAATTTATGAGTTTCCTAACAATTATACGGCCGGAATATATTGCGCTCATTGTAGTTTTGCCTTACCTTGTTGTCTGGCTGCAAGATGCTGTAATTAAAAGAGATACCCCGTCAAAATATCTGGTAACCAGCTTCTTGGTAGCATCATTATTTGTCATATCCGTTAACTTCATTTTTACAAATGTTTTGCAGCCTCACCAGACCGCAAGAATAGAAAGCCTGCTTGGTGTTAACCAAGATTTACAGGGAATAGGATACAACGTTCATCAAAGTGAGATTGCAATAGGAAGCGGCGGAATAATTGGAAAAGGATACTTGAGAGGAACTCAGACTAGATACAATTTTGTGCCGGAGCAAAGTACGGATTTCATTTTCTGTACAGTTGGAGAGGAGTGGGGATTTGTCGGCAGTCTGATTTTAATTGCCGTCTATATTTACTTGATTATCAGGATTTTTATCTTGAGCGACAAGAATCCGGATAATTTTGCCAGAATATACGGATACTGCGTGGCATCCATATTCTTTATGCATGTCTTCATTAATCTTGGGATGACTATGGGGTTATTACCCGTGATTGGGATCCCGTTGCCATTCTTGAGTTATGGGGGGTCCAGCATGCTGAGTTTCAGCATACTGCTGTTCATCTTTATTCGCCTTGATATGGAGAGGCAGAACAGATTTTTTTAAGGATAAGACAAGAATTGTGACCGCCAAAACCAAACGTGTTATTCATGGCTGCTCTAACTTCCCTCTTCTGAGCCTTATTCAAAGTAAGATTCAATTTTGGATCAATCTCAGGATCTAGACTCTGACAATTGATTGTAGGAGGAACCATTCCATCATCTATTGCATGAATACAGGCAAGAGCCTCAACAGCTCCGGCAGCACCAAGCATGTGACCGGTCATAGATTTGGTTGAACTTATGTTCAGTCTATAAACATCTTCTCCAAAGACCTCTTTAATTGCCTTTAACTCAGCAATGTCTCCAAGGTGTGTAGATGTTCCGTGTACGTTTATGTAATCAATATCCTTTGGCTCCAACCCTGCGCACTTAAGTGCTGTTTTCATTGCACACACTGCACCGCTGCCATCTGGAAGCGGAGCCGTAATGTGATAAGCATCTGCCGTCATTCCGGAACCTACCAGTTCTGCATAAATCTTTGCTCCTCTGGCTTTTGCATGCTCATACTCCTCAAGTACAACTATTGCGGAACCCTCTCCTAATACAAACCCGTCTCTGTCTTTATCAAATGGACGGCTTGCGGTTTTAGGATCATCATTTCTTGTGGAAAGAGCTTGCGCAGAATTAAATCCGCCAACTCCGGGAATTGCTATTGCAGCCTCAGCTCCTCCTGTTACTATTATGTCCGCCTCTCCTAATCTCACGATATCAAAAGAGTTGCACATTGCATGGGAAGATGATGCGCAAGCGGAAACGGTTGCATAGTTTGGTCCGCGGAATCCGTATTTGATGGAAACCAAACCGGAAGCCATATCGGCAATCATTTTTGGAATCAAGAACGGAGAGAAACGCGGAATTCTGTGACCGTCGGCAAACTCTATAATTTCTTGAGTCATAGACTCTATGCCGCCAACACCGGAACCTATGATAACACCTATCCTAGTCTTATCTTCTTTTTCCAAATCCAACTTGCTGTCTGTAATTGCCTCATCAGAAGCAACCATAGCAAACTGACAATACCTATCTTGTTTCCTTGCTTCTTTACGGTCCAAGCCGTGCTGAAGAGGATCAAAATTTTTTACTTCACAGGCAAATTTTGTCTTAAACTCAGATACATCAAACCTCGTAATAGGACCAGCACCGCTGACTCCATTATCAAGAGATGTAAAAAACTCTTTTACATTGTTACCCAAAGGGTTAATGGTACCTATACCCGTAATGACAACTCTCTTTAACTCCATTGTATTTTCTCCAGTGAATTGTTTAAGACTATAATTAAAAGGAACCTTCTAACTCAAAGATTCTAAAATAGTACAAAAAGAAAAGGGGAAATCTGTCGGGAACTTTAAAACCCACTCAGAACCCCCTTATAACTGTATTGGGACTATTTTTTATTATCCTCAATATACTTGATAGCATCTCCAACGGTAGCTATCTTTTCAGCAGCCTCGTCCGGAATTGTAATCTCAAATGCTTTCTCAAATTCCATGATAAGTTCTACTGTATCAAGAGAATCAGCGCCTAGGTCTTTTGTAAAGCTTGCCTCTGGGGTAACCTCTGCTGCATCAACGCCCAATTTGTCAACGATGATCTCTTTAACTTTAGAAGTAATATCTGCCATGATTAAATAATTTAGTTAATAATTAAGTTTAATTTTTAGTAGTGCGCAAAGGTAATCAAATTTTTCAAAATTGAGTATATTTGTTCCTCTTTTGACTTGTAACTATGATTCACTTTGCAATACTGGCTTCCGGCGGAGGCACAAATGCGGAAAATTTGATAAGGTACTTTAATGGCGTTGATGAGAACGGACGCAAGGATAGTGCCGATAATGCCTCTAAGCATGCTCCAAGTGGGCTTTCACGTGTAGATTTGGTGATTTCCAATAACCCTGCGGCTCCCGTTTTGATGCGCGCAGCACGGCTAAAGGTTAAGTATTTGATGCTGGACAAGGAGCAGCTTTGTTCAGAAGAGAACCCGGATATTATTAAGTATCTGAAACACAATAATATAAATTTCATAATCCTTGCCGGATATTTGCTGCGGGTGCCAAAAGCTCTTATTTCTTTATATCCCGACAGAATTATCAATATCCACCCAGCTCTGCTGCCAAAATTTGGAGGCAAAGGGATGTATGGGGCGCATGTTCATAAGGCTGTTATTGAGACACATGAACAGGAGAGCGGTATAACCGTTCATCTTGTGGATGATAAAATGGACCACGGCAAAATTCTGTTTCAGGCCAAATGTCCTGTAAATCCGGAAGATACGCCGGAAACTCTGGCAGCAAAGATTCACGTGCTGGAGCAGGCAAACTTCCCGCAGGCTGTTGAGCGCTATATCACTGACCGCTTTCCAAACGGATAAAACGCTGCACCAAAAGAGTCATAAAAATCACTACTTTTGTGATAATGAACGTTTGGCGTAGATAGTATGCATGCCAAATTAAATATAGTTTTATGAAGAAGATATACAGAATATTTGCGGCGCTTATAATTGTTTGTGGCTTGCAAAGTGCTGTGTTTGCAGGTGTCCCGCAATTTGGAAATGTTGGAGATCCGGTTACCTGGACGCAAAAGATTGCAAGTGACGGTAATGATATTTATGAAGTTCAACTGGTTGCAAGCATAGAGCCGGAATGGCACGTATATGATTTTGGCCCTTATACAGACGGACCCAATGCAACTACTTATAAGGTTGTACCCGCTTCCGGTTTTCTGCTTAATAAAGATTTCAGACTCATTGGCAAGCCGTTCATAAAAGGCAAAGTAACAAAATCTTACGACGATATATTCCAAATGAACATTGGAACATTTGGAAGCGGAACTGTTTTGGTGCAAAAAGTTCAGGTGCTTTCTAACAAGACGGTTCAAGTTGTTGTTCATGTTGAGTGGCAAGCTTGTAAATCAGGTAATTGTGTCAACGGAGAAAAAGATTTGAATGTTACGCTTGCCGCTGCTACCAACTCTGCCGCTGCAAAATCCGGAGCGAATGGTTCAGGAGCAGTTTCCGGGACAGAAGGAAATACTATAAATGCGGGAAATGCAGCAGTGGCCGGTTCAAAGACTATGGCAGATAGTGTAAGCGATATCGGCGACGGCAGTATAACAAACGCATGCTCAACTAATAGCGGAAACAAAGTGGATAACTCTGGAGTTGGACATCGCTCCTTATGGAGCCTTGTGCTTGAAGCAATTCTGTGGGGTTTTGCAATGCTGATTACTCCTTGTGTTTTCCCAATGGTGCCTATGACGGTCTCATTTTTTATGCATAACTCAGAGGAAGAGGATAAGAAAAAATATGATGGAGACAATAAGAAAAAAACAAGCAGCCGCGGCAAATTCATGGCAAGCATGTACGGCCTTTCAATTGTTGCGCTGTACACGCTGCCCATAGCTATAATAATACTGATTACATATTTAATTGGGGGCGGGAGCGTTACTGCAAACATTTTTAACTGGCTGGCAACTAATTGGATACCAAATCTGATTTTCTTTATTGTGTTCTTTGTTTTTGCACTGAGTTTCTTTGGTGCGTTTGAAATTGTGTTGCCAAGCTGGATGGTGAACAAGGCTGATTCTAAATCTGATAAAGGAGGTTTGCTTGGAGTTTTCTTTATGGCTCTGACGCTGGTGCTTGTCTCTTTCTCTTGCACCGGCCCTATAGTTGGAAGCATTTTAATCAGAAGCACCCAGGGAGAAATTTGGGCGCCTGTTGTTGCAATGCTCGCATTCTCAATAGCTTTTGCAATCCCGTTTACAATTTTTGCATTTATTCCTTCACTCCTGGATAAACTTCCAAAGTCCGGCGGCTGGTTGAATTCAGTAAAAGTTGTTCTTGGATTTATTGAACTTGCGCTTGGAATGAAGTTCCTTTCTATTGCAGATCAGACTTATCATTGGGGAATTCTTGACAGAGAAGTTTATCTTGCATTTTGGATTGTAATATTTACATTACTAGGCATTTACCTGCTTGGTAAAATTAGATTTCAATATGATTCCAAAGAGGACCATGTCTCTATTCCGCGTTTGCTCCTTGCAATTATTGATTTTGCATTTGTGGTCTATATGATTCCCGGAATGTGGGGCGCACCGCTTAAAGCTTTGAGCGGATACCTGCCTCCTATTGAAACTCAGGATTTTAGAGTGGCTTATATTGGAGCCGGAAGTGCGGACGGAGGAGGAAAAACAGCCGTTGTTGATACGTTGAATGCCAAATATTCAGATATGCTGCACCTGCCTCAGGGGTTGCAGGGTTTCTTCAATTATGATGAAGCTTTGGCCTATGCTCAAAAAGTTCATAAGCCCGTATTTCTGGATTTCACCGGACACGGATGTGTTAACTGTCGTGAAATGGAAGCAAGAGTATGGAGCAATCCGATAGTTCTGCAAATGCTTAAACAAGAGTATATTGTGTGTGCTTTATATGCGGATGACAAGATAACTGTCCCTGCAGAAGACCAAGTTACATTGCCTAACGGCAAAGTCTTGAGCGAACTTGGAGATATTAATTCAAACTTGATGCTCACAAAGTTCAAAGCCAATGCTCAGCCATACTACATAATCCTGAATGAAACAGGCAAGCCGATAGTCTCTCCTATGGGCTATAACCTTGATGTAAAAGTCTTTACCAAATTTTTACAGGACGGTATAAAGGCTTACGGAAAATAAAATCGCCGTCCGTGCTCTTAAGAGAACTGCAAAGCAAAAAAGGCCTGCTAAAAATTTGCAGGTCTTTTAAAACAGTGCTCGGGACGGGAATCGAACCCGTACAGCCATTTCTGGCCACAGGATTTTAAGTCCTGCGTGTCTACCAATTCCACCACCTGAGCAATTCCAGTAAAACTTTTGGTTTTGACGGGAGCAAAGGTAAGAAAAATATTCTGTGGAGAATAACGGCAAAAAAAAATCGTACCTTTGTGCCGTCAAGTCAAGATTAAGAATCTTTGTTTGATAGAAATAATGAAGCAATTTGTAGCAAATATGTATTGGTGGCGCCGCTTGCAACTTTTAAAGTCGTGAGGGAAACAGCGCTGTATGTATATGCTATGACATAAATACTATAAGAATTTTATAAAGCTCTGTCGCACCTGCGACAGAGCTTTTTTTTTATGTCATATCACACCACGTATTGCCAAGACGGCAAACAAAATATCTGTCGAGATTAAAAAAATTTAAAACAATATGAATTACTTAGTTGACAACAATGGTTATTACGGAGATTTTGGGGGAGCATTTGTTCCGGAAATTCTCCACAAATGTGTAAAGGATTTACAAGATAATTACTTGAAAATTATTGAGAGTGAGTCTTTTCAGAGAGAATTCCATAAACTTTTAAATGATTATGCAGGACGTCCCTCTCCGCTTTATTTTGCAAAGCGCCTCTCAGAAAAATACGGTTGCAAACTTTATCTTAAGAGAGAAGATTTGAATCACACCGGAGCGCACAAAATTAATAATGCGCTCGGACAGATTTTGATTGCCAGAAAAATGGGCAAGAAAAGAATTATTGCGGAGACAGGTGCGGGCCAGCATGGAGTGGCTACTGCAAC
>DAONEN010000019.1:0-32671 GCA_035403105.1 Candidatus Egerieousia sp.
GATAATAATTGGGCGGTAGTATCAGAGGGTATTCAAACTATTTTAAGACGCGAGGGTTATCCACATCCCTATGAGGCTTTAAAAGAATTGACAAGAGTCAACACAAAAATTTCCAAGGAGAGCATTAGACAATTTGTTAACAATCTGAATGTTTCAGAAGCAGTTAAGAGAGAATTATTGGCCATTACGCCGCATAATTATACCGGAAAATAAAACAAACTGTCGTCTTGTACACAACTCTTGGACGTATCTGAAAAATTTATTTTTTAGAACTGGAATAAAATGAAAAGACTTTTAGCAATTGCCATTACAGCTCTTGCTATTTTTGCCGGGCAATCAATTTACGCACAAGACTTCCACTATGGAATGACAGTCGGTGTAAATACTTCCACTGTAAAAGTTAATGATGTACTTACTGTCTCCGGAGACAAGGGAAGACGAGTGGGATTTTATGCAGGCATTGTAGGAATTTACAACTTCAATGATCAAATAGGACTTCAGGCAGAAGTTGAATACAGCCAAGAGGGTACAAAAATGAAAGTGGGCCAAGGCTCGCTAAACAACTTCTACACTTTGGCAGCTCTTGCTCCTTTGACGGGAATATCTATTCCAAATATGACATTTTCCAACACTCCGTCAACTGGGTTAACTACCATTATTTCAAATATAACTGCCACAGGCATAAAAATCAGCGGCAACACCGGCGCTTTAAAAACCGTATGGAACTTTGGTCTAATCAAAGTGCCCGTAATGCTTACCTATAAACCGATTGCAGGTCTTAGCGTAATGGCAGGTCCGTACATAGCTTTAAGAGTCTCCCAAAAAGTTAAAATAAACAGCGATCTTGATAATATGTTGAGTAATGTAAATCTTGCCGTCTCTTACTCGGGAACAGCAACTGTAACATCCGGCAGTACAGTTGTAGCATCACAGCCTTACACAGGTTTAACTACATTAAATGCAAAACAAGCAATTGCAATGACATCTTATGCATCAAAGCTTCTGGATAGTAAAGGAATTTTAAACAAGGGCTACATGGAAAATTATGTAGAAGATAATCTGAATGATTATGTAAAGAAGTTTGATTTTGGAGGTTCAATAGGTGCAAAATACGCTCTCACAGAATGTATTGCAGCACAGCTAAGATGGGATTTCTCTTTAATAAATAACCTAAAAGACTTCACTGCTAAAAGTGTTAAGGTTAATCTAAAAGGACACAACAACTCCTTAAAACTTGGTTTGATTTATATGTTCTAATTTATTTTTCCAGAGTTTTGCTATCGTCTAACACATAAACATCTTCACCATCTTCATGAAATAAAAACTGCTCTCTTGCAAAACGTTCCAAACTATCTTTATTTGAACTCAGCTCTTTAAGTTTTTCATCAGTTTTTATGACTGCCTCCTTATAATACTGCTTTTGCCTGTTCTGCTGTGCCAAAGCGCTCAATTCCTTATACCAGCTAATAAGATTATTATTATCAAAAAAAATTATCCATAAAAGGAATAATACCGTAACTATCAAGTATTTATTCTTTAGGATAGCAAGCAGCCGAGAATTAGTCATCCTATTTTTTAAAGAATTCATTGATTCTGCTTGCATAATTTTTATTAAATTTGGAGAATTAAATCAGAAGCAAAAATAATAATTAAATATGAAACCAACATTATTAATTATGGCCGCCGGAATGGGCAGCAGATATGGCGGACTTAAACAACTAGACGGAGTCGGTCCTTGCAATGAAACTATTATGGACTATTCTGTGTACGATGCCATCCGTGCCGGATTTGGTGACGTCGTATTTGTTGTTAGAGAAAATTTCAAGGAAGAATTTCAAAAAAGAGTTGCAGACAAGTACAAAAATCATGTTAAGGTTCAAATAGTTACGCAGGAGCCTAATAAACTTCCTGATGGGTTTACATTAAACAACGGCAGGCAAAAACCTTGGGGTACAGGTCAAGCTGTTCTTATGGCCGAAGGAGTTATTAACGGACCGTTTGCTCTCATAAATGCAGATGATTTTTACGGACAGAATTCATTTAATGTTCTTGCAAAATATCTGTCGGGATTAAAAGCCGATTCAATAAAAGAGTATTCAATGGTAGGTTTCTATCTTAACAAAACATTGTCTGAGTCTGGAGGTGTTGCAAGAGGAATTTGTACAGAAAATGAGGAGGGCTTTTTAACGGATGTTGAGGAGCATACAAATATTTATGAACTGGAAGGAGAGATAATGGGGACAGGCATGGACCACATTGAGCATGTACTTAATCAGGAGGCTTGTACATCAATGAACATGTGGGGCTTCACACCTGATTTCTTCCCTGAGGCCCGCAAATTATTCTCAAGCTTTTTAGCTGAAAACATCAAGGATAATGAGAAAGAATTTTACGTCCCTTCTATTGTGGATAAAATGATAAAAGACAATACTGCTACAGTAAAAGTTTTGTCAACTCCTGATAAATGGTTTGGAGTTACCTATAAGGAAGATAGACCAAAAGTAATTGCCAAAATAAAGATGATGACAGACGGCGGCATTTATCCTTCCCCTCTTTTTAAATAGCATTTACTCACTAATTAACTGACATTTACGCAAACGCGCAAAATAATGTTAAAAAAACTGAAATATTTTTTGCCATCCTTCAGGCAATGTTGGGTGGCAATTTTTTACATGCTGGTAATAGGCGGCATCGGCATAGGATTATCAATGGTGATTATTGGTAATATGATTGGCTTTGATTTGATAAATTTCAACATGCTGCTTACCTACCTATTGCCACTGATTCCGGTATTTATATATTTCGTTTTTAAAGCCAATGAAATAATCATCCTAAAATCTAATGCCCCTGTCCCTCTTAATAAGCCCCATTTTGGGGAGATGAATATCATCATTTTTGCGTTGGTCGTTTTTATTGCCCTGCTTGCAGTGAACATTCTGATTGATCCGCTTGCAAAAATATTTCCAATGCCGGAGGCGCTTAAACGCCTATACGCTCAAATATCAGACAGATCCGTCTGGTCATTTTTGTCCGTAGCAATATGCGCACCAATTATTGAAGAAACATACTTGAGAGGCATGATGGAGAGAGGCATGCTGTACCATAAAACACCCTTATTTGCAATACTTTGGAGCTCTTTCTTTTTTGCATTCATTCACATGAATCTCAGCCAGGCAATTCCTGCTTTTTTGCTTGGAATTTTATTTGGCTGGATTTACTACAGGACTCACTGCCTATGGGCTACAATTTGCATGCACGCTGTGAATAATACTATGTCATATATTGTTTTTGCAGCCTATCCATCTTTGAATCCCGACAGCAGTTTAAAAGATGTAATGGTAAATGTTTTTAATTTAGGCAATAACTCATACATCATGGTTTACATAGCCAGTGTAATAGCATTTTTAGCGTGCGTTTGGCTGTTGCATACATACTTGCCCAAGCATCCCGACAGTTTCACACCTCAGCGCAGTCAAGCTCCTATAACCCCAATTAGCAACGAGACATTGTAATGAAAAAGTTATACCCATTGCAATTTGCGGAGACCGCAGATATATGCATTTTAGATGACGGAAAGAAGAGCGAGGAAGAACTGGCTCTGGAGGAGAAAAAAATAAAATTCAGTTCTTCATGTACAGAAGATTCATTCATTGCAAAAGGGTTCCTTGCCGGAAACACTCTTGATGAAGTAATAGAAACATACCTTGGCAACCTACTGGGAGACAAGATATTTGAGTACTATCGCGGAATATTTCCTTTGCAAATTAAAATACACCGTTTTAATAAAATGTCCCCTATTTTTGTCAGTCCGGACAATGAAGTTGCAAGGGAAAGATTTGGATGCTGGGGAAAGGAAAGGTTCTGGTATGTAGCTGATGTTAAAAAAGGTGCACAGATTTTCATGGGCTTCAAAAAAGAGATGACGGCACGCAGTTTCTTTGATTACGCATCTAAACACCACCTGACAGATGCTATGAATGAGATAGAACCTGAGATCGGAGAATCTTTTTACATAGCTCCCGGAACACCATTTTGCGCCGGAGGCGGAGTGACAATTATAGAAGTAGCGCAAAATTCTCCCATTGAATTGGATTTGACAGATGACAGTCAAATTGGAGAGGCTATGGATTTTCTTAATTACCAATTCTATACACCTGAGTATAAGATGCCGGAAGAGTGCACTTTCAGAGTGGAAAAAGTTATATTGAAATCTGAAGAAATCATATCCCCGGAAGATACTGACAGCTTTATTATATACGTTGGTCTGAGCGGCAAAGCAAAAATTACCGCGGAAAAAGAATATGCTGCAGGACAATCAGATATTGTCCTGATACCGCAGGAACTTAATGAATTTCATTTTACACCAGATAGTGAAAATCCCATATTTTTAAGAATTTACATGGCTCCTGTAAAAGAGGAAAAAGATGCGTACATGAACTATGAAGAGCCGAAAGAACACCACCACCATAATGATCATTGTGATGATGATGAATGCGACTGTCACCATAATGATTCATAGAATCGACAGACTCATAATTGGCATTGCACATTGCCGCACTTATTGTTAAATGATGGATAGCGTTAGAGTAGATAAATTTCTTTGGTCCATAAGGGTTTACAAGACTCGTTCTGAAGCAGCTGAAGCTTGCCGCAACGGACATGTAACTGTAAACGGAAGTGCATCAAAGTCATCCAGGGATGTTAAGCAAGGAGACACTATTAAAGTTAGAAAAGGTGCAGTCCACTACAGCTGGCTTGTTGTGCAGCCTATTGATAAACGCCAGGGAGCCAAGCTTGTAGAGCAATATGCAACTGATATAACTCCTCAGTCTGAACTTGATAAACTTGCCCCGCCAAATGAGATGATTTTTCTTCAACGCGAGCGCGGAACCGGACGCCCAACAAAAAAAGAACGGCGGGAAATAGACCGCATTTTAGGAGATAATTAGCTCTTTATTCAGCCTTATCTGCCTTCTTTGTATTATACTGATTCATAGCCCTGTCGGGACCTGCAAAAGTAAATGCCTTTATTGCCTCGCATGCATTGTCCAGCACTGCGGGAAGCTGCTTCAAATCTTCACTCTCTATTTTGCCAAGGACATAATCTATTTGTCCGCCGAGGGAAAAAGAGGAACTGATGCCAACTCTCAGTCTGCAAAATGCACTGGTATTCAGGCACTCCTCCACGCTAAGCAATCCGTTGTGCCCTCCGTTGCTTCCCTTTTTGCGCATTCTCAAATGTCCAAACGGAAGCGCAAGGTCATCAGACACAACAAGCAGATTTTCCAAAGGTATTTTCTCTGCTTTTATCCAATAGTTTACAGCCTTGCCGCTAAGATTCATGTATGTGGAAGGCTTTAAAAGAAATAATTTGTTTCCTTTATAACTTATTGTAGCAGTGTCTCCTAGGCGTGCAGTAATAAAAAAGGTGCCAGACCCCTTGATTAAGTTGTCCAGCACCATAAAACCAATATTGTGACGGGTCCCTTCATACTCGGGGCCAATGTTTCCAAGTCCTGCGATTAAGAATTTTTTGCCCGCCATCCCTATTGTTTGCAGCTCAAAAAAGCCTGCAGATTATTTCTTCTTTTTATCATCTTCCTTTTCCTTCTTTTCTGCGGCAGGAGCGGAAGCACCTTCAGCAGCAGGAGCAGCTGCACCCTCGGCAGGAGTTGTACCTGTAGAGGCAGCCTCTTCATCAGGAGTAAGAACGTTACGGGTGTATCTAACTTCACATACCATCATCTTCTTAGGTGATACTATTGTGCAGCCGTCAACCTTAATTTCGCCTGCATAGATTGTTTTACCAACCACAAGAGAAGTAACGTCCACATCAATTGTATCAGGCAATTTGTCCATAGGACCGCTAACTTTAACTTTTCTGGAACCGACAATTAAACGGCCTCCCTGCTTAACACCCTCGGCATTACCGTGAATATTCAAAGGAACTGCTATCTCAATAGGCTTCTTATCAGAAATTGCCAAGAAATCTACATGAATAGCGCTATCTGTAATAGGATGATACTGAACATCATGCAATTTGCATACATAAACCTTGCCGTCAAGATCTATGTTAACAATGTAAGATTTTGGAGTATCAGTAAGTTTCTTAATGTCGGCTAGTGAAATTGCAACATCAACATGCTCAGTTCCGTTGCCGTAAATAATGCAGGGTACGTCGCCAGCCCTGCGGATTTTCTTAAGGTCCTGCTTTGTACCAATTTTTCTTGCAGAAGCCTTCAATGTAATTGTTTGCATAAAAATAATTTTAAAAATGTGTTACTCGGTCTCGGATTCTCCGGACCCCATCGCACCAAAAGACTGATGCTTTTTTTGCGCGTGCAAATATAAGATTAAATCGTAAATTTCCATAATTGAATACCTGTCGCGACAGATATTTTTATTCTTTTGTATAGATATATTTGCAGAAATAATAAAAAACATTACCTTTGTTTATAATAATTCCAAACAACATAGATGAATATTTAGAATAAAAACAAGAACTATATTATTAACAATTAAAAATCAAAGTATTATGAAAAAGAAATTTAAATGTACGGTTTGCGGTTATGTTTATGAAGGTACAGAGGCTCCAGAAAAATGCCCTCAATGCGGTGCTCCAAGAGAGAAATTTGTAGAGATTGTTGAGGAAGAGGGAAAAGGTTGGGCAGACCAGCATGTCATTGGCGTTGCAAAAGGCTGCGATGCAGAAGTTATGGATGGTTTGAAGGCTAATTTTGCCGGTGAATGTTCAGAAGTAGGAATGTATCTTGCAATGTCAAGACAGGCTGACAGAGAGGGATATCCGGAGATTGCAGATGCATTTAAGAAATTTGCTTTTGAAGAGGCGGAGCACGCCTCCAAATTCTGCGAGCTGATTGGCGAGATGGTATGGGACACCAAGACAAACCTTGAGAAGAGAATTGAGGCGGAGAGAGGAGCTTGCGAGGGTAAAAAGAAAATTGCTACAAAGGCTAAACAGCTTAACTATGACGCAATTCATGATACAGTTCATGAGATGTGCAAAGATGAGGCTCGCCACGGTTGCGGTTTTGAAGGTCTGTATAAGAGATATTTTAAGAAATAATTCATATTGGTTGCAAAAAAAAAGAGCGTCTTTTCAGGCGCTCTTTTTTTATTTTCAAAGCCTTATGGCATACTATCCTAATCCTCTGCTGAATAATGCTTTGCATAATCCAGCTGTTGCTTTAAGAAATCATCATTGTATTTTACAACGTAATCTACGGTCTTGCCGTTCTTTACAATAGGCACAATATCCGGATTGATAAATCCCTTATAAGGTTTAAGATTCAAAGCTTTGTAGCGTTCCAACACTTCTTTGTGAAGAGCAGGATCAATATTTATAGCGTAAGTTTCAATTAAATTCTTGCCGGCGGCATAATCACCTTCTGATTTAATTCTCTGAATTTCTGCAAGCAGCTCGCCAAACAATCCGCGCAGCTTTACATAATCATTGATTACAAAATAAGTTTTGCCATTGCGAACTTTTTTCTCTATCACATTATTCTTTAAGCCCTTCTCATAGCACCATTGTGCAATTAGCTTTCTGTCTTGCATGTGAGCCTCTGTATTTTTCTTTCCCAGTTCTATTCTTGAAAATTGAGTGCAGATGCCATTCCTTATTTGAGAAATATATGCGGCCTTATAAGCCTCTGAATTTGGCAGCAAACCAAGCTCTACCATTTTTGGATCCGCCAAATAATAAAGCGCAAAAAGGTCAGCGCGAGCTTCTTCCAATGCCGAGCTAAATTCTTTAAGAGCGTTTGCACTAACTCCAGGCATTATCTGTCCGCTTGCGTGTCCAAGACATTCATGCAAATCTGTATGAAGATTATCTGTTAGAGTGCTGTATTTTTTAATGAAAGCAACTTCTTGGTCATCCCACGCAAATTCCTTAAGCGTGCTCTTTGGAGACTCATTGCTTGCCATGTCATAAGCATCTGTTATATTGGCTATTGTAACGGACTTTGAACCATATTCCTTTCTAATCCAGTCCGCATTTGGAAGATTGATTCCAATAGGCGTGCTCGGATAGCAGTCTCCTGCAATGCAAGTGACATTTATAACTTTTGCAGTAACGCCTTTTACGGTCTTCTTTTTAAATCTGCTGTCAACAGGGGAATGGTCTTCAAACCACTGTGCATTCTCGCTTATAGTTTCCGTCCTGCGGCTTGCCTGAATATCTTTAAAATCTGCTATTGCCTCCCATGCGCCTTTTCTTCCAAGAGGGTCATTGTAATCCTCAACAAAGCCGTTCATAAAATCAACAACGGTTGCACTATCCTTAACCCATTGAATATTAAATCTATCCCAATCTTTCAAATCACCGCTCTTGTAGAAGTCAATAAGCATCTCAACTGTTTTTTTCTGGTTAGGAGTCTCTGCAAACTCTTTTGCCTTCTCCAGATTATCTACAATTTTTGAGATACTCTTGGAGTATATGCCTCCTATTTTCCATGGCTTTTCCACAAGTTTTCCGTTCTCTTTAACTATCTTTGTATTAAGTCCGTACGAGATTGGCTCTTTTTCTCCCGGAGTCTCTTGAGCTGCATAGAATTTATTTACCTCATTCTGAGTTATGTTACCGTCATAAAAATTTACGGCGGAGTTTACTACCATATCATTGTTTGTGTCATTTGTCCTCCTCATCGGCATGATTGCAGGGTCATAAATAACAGGCAGAAGTTCAGCGCATTTGCCCTCTTGTCCAGTTTTGGCCATCAGCATTTTAAAGTATGCCCTTGAGCATGAAGGAATAAATTTATCCTCTCCATAATGGTGGTGAATGCCGTTGCTAAAGAAGAATCTTTTGGCGTACACCATAAAGTTTTCAAAATCTGCACACTTAGTATCGCCTTCATACTTTATAATAATTTTCTCCAGCACTCTCCTTATAGGCAAATTATACTTGCAGTTCTGGTCAAAGTAAATATCTCTGCCCCATTTTGCCGCCTCACTTGTGTAATACAGGAAGCTTTTCTGATTGAAACTCAGCGAGTTCCATTCCGGTATGCGATATCTTAAAACCTGAAGATCAGCAAATTCATCTACAGAATATTTGAAAACTTTTTCTGCCGCAGCAGGGTTGCTTTTTAAATTTTTAGCGCTTGTCATTTTTGCTTTGCTCTTTATTGTTTGTGCATTGCACGTGTTAAAACTAGAAACTGTCGCGATACATAACACCGCTCCGCAAAGGCAAGTAATTGTCTTTAAGTATTTCATTGTTAATTGTTTTGTTTAATCGCGACAGGTTAATCTGCCGCGGGTTTATTATTTTTTCCTCTCCGGGAGTTGTGTTTTCACCAGAGTCCGGAGCAAGTCCTTTATCTACATTTTGCTATTCGCAAATATAAGATTTTCCATTGTTTTTTATAATTTTGGCGCCTCTAAAAACAGAATTCACTTTCAAATATTATAATTATGGGAAGAGGTTTGCTAACAATTATATTCTTAATTATCTCTAATAGTTTTATGACCTTGGCCTGGTATGGTCATTTGAAATTCAAAACAGACACGCTGCTTCCGGGCTGGGGATTGTTTGGGATTATTCTTATAAGTTGGGGAATTGCATTTGCGGAATATTGTTTTCAGGTGCCTGCCAACAGAATTGGATATAGCGAATTGGGCGGTCCGTTCTCTCTTGTGCAATTAAAAGTAGTTCAGGAAGTTATATCTCTTGTGGTATTTTCGGTTTTTGCTTTGGTGTTTTTTAAAACGCAGCATTTTAACTACAATCATATTATTGCATTTTTCCTTTTGATTGGTGCGGTCTATTTTATTTTTAAAAAATAGGCCTGATTATTGAAAAAAAGGTAATTTTGTATTGAAGGATAACTGTCGAGATTAAGAGAAAATGGATAGGACCGGAGTAAACATTTTTAAAGGATTTTTGAGAAACGCCTCATTATTGGCGCTTGCCGCAATTACCTTATTTTCAGCCGCTTCTTGTGAGAAAGCTGTCACAGAGCAGAAGACTGTTTATCAAACAAAAGACAAGACTATACTTGTTTACTTTATTGATAATAATAATTTAGTTTCTGATGCGGAAACCAGCATTGAGCAAATCATCAACGGATATTTGCCTGATAATGGTTATGTTGTAATCTACACTGATAATATTAATACAACAACAATGGCAATAAGGGATACTATGCCGCTGCTGATTAATGTTTATAAGAATAGTGCAGGAGCAGTTGTTAAAGATACGGTTTATAGATTCCCGGGACAGAATTCAGCTACAAAAGCGGCGCTTACAAGCGCCATACAGGTTACAAAGACAATGTTTCCCGCCACACAGATGGGACTGATAATGTGGTCCCATGCAACGGGCTGGCTTCCTGACGGTTATTATGTCAGTGGAACATTTACGTCCAATGCAATTACTGCAGAGTTAAGTGAGCGCGCAAATGAAATCAGCGCCCTTAGAAAATTAAGAAAACTATCGGGAGAAAATACCGTAACTCCTTTTGTAAATACTTGGTCGTCTCCCCCAGGAGGTGTTGACCCGTATGCTAACATGGTTAAGGGTTTTGGACTGGACAATACAACAGAGATGTCCATTACTGACCTTGCTTCTGCAATCCCTTGCAAGTTGGATTTCATTGCTTTTGATGCATGTCTTATGGGTGGAATTGAGGTTGCGTATCAGCTTAAGGATAGCGTAAATTATGTAATTTCCTCACCTGCAGAGGTTTTAACCACAAGTTTCCCTTACGGTACAATGATGCAGCCTCTCTTTAGCGGAGATTATGTTGCTGCAGCAAAGGCGTATAATGATTACTATGCTTCACAGAAAGGAGATATGCAATCTGCTACAATTTCTGTTGTAAAATGTTCCGCCCTTGCCGATGTTGCTGCTCAGGCAAAGCTGATATTTGATGCTAACAGAGATAAAATTCAAGCTCTGAATTTATCCAAAATCCAACCTTACTTCAGATATGATAAACATTGGTTTTATGACATCAATGACTTTATGGTCAATCTAGTAGGAGAGAGCGCCGCATCTGAATTTACGGCAGCGCTCAGAAATGCCGTAGTTGCAAAATATACAACGGGGAAAATGATAGATTTAACTATACTTTCTTCTAAATTTTCCGGTCTCAGCACTTATATCAACAATCCGGCAAACAGCGAGCTCGATGCTTTTTATCAAAACTTTGCCTGGGAGAAAGCGGCCAATATGACGGCTGCGGGGAAATAAAAAAAGAGCGTCTTTTTCAGACGCTCTTTTTTATTTATGTATTAGTTTTTGATGACATCAGATTTTCTTTTGCCTTTGTCCTTTATAATTGGAATTTCATCCGTTGACGCTTCATCCAAATTCCCGCTCCACAAATACTTGCGCGTTTCTGCAACTATAACTCCGGATAGCAGCAGCAAGGCTATTATGTTGGGAACTGCCATCATTGCATTCATAATATCTGCAATGTTCCATACAAGTGAAAGGTCAAGAACAGCACCCACGTAAACAAGAGCTACCCAAATTATCCTGTAATATATTATAAACCGGTGTCCTGCAAGATATTCAATAGCTTTCTCAGCGTAATAAGACCATCCTAAAATAGTTGAGAATGTAAAAGTTACAAGACTTATTGTTAAGAAAATAGAACCAACTTTTGGAATTTGTCCAAATGCAAGCTGAGTTAATTTGGCCCCATCCATATAACTGATATTTGGGTTATTGATAATACTGGAGACAAGAACCAAACCTGTTAAAGCGCAAACAACAACCGTATCCCAAAATGTACCGGTTGATGATACAAGCGCCTGACGCACAGGATTTCTAGTCTTTGCTGCTGCAGCTGCAATGGGCGCTGAACCCATACCTGATTCATTAGAAAACAAACCTCTTGCTATTCCGTATCTGCAGGCCATCATTACAGTTGTTCCTGCCAGACCTCCTATTCCCGCCTTTGCGGAAAAAGCAGAGTGACATATTAAAGATATTGTCTGGCCAAGCACACCCCAGTTGAAAGCTAAAATTGCCACACATCCAAATATGTAGAAAATTGCCATGAAAGGAACAAGGACTTCGCAAACTTTGGCAATTCCCTTAATACCAAAAAATATCACAAGAGTAACAAGAATGACCAAAACAATTCCGCTAACCCATTTTGGAATTCCGGCAAAAGCGGGGCCAAATAAACCGGGTTCATTTAGCAAGGTTGATATTGCGTTTGCCTGAACAGTATCTCCTATTCCAAAAGCTGCCAAAGCTGTAAACACGCAAAATATTACCGCTAGCCACTTTGCATGAAGTCCTCTTTCCAGCGCATACATTGGACCTCCCAACATTGTTCCCTCTTCCGTTTTCACTCTGTATTTAATTGAAAGCAAGCCCTCTCCGTATTTTGTTGCAATACCAAAAAGACCTGTAAGCCAGCACCACAGCACAGCACCAGGTCCGCCCAAAGAAACAGCCGTTGCAACACCTATGATATTTCCGGTCCCGATAGTTGCAGCAAGGGATGTTGCCAAAGCTCCAAATTGGCTGACATCACCTGAAGAACCTTTGTCCCTCTTGAATGAAAGTCCGATAGCTTTAAAAATTTTTGACTGCGGAAATCTCAACCTTACTGTCAGAAACAGGTGAGTACCAAGCAACAAGATAATCATGGGCCAACCCCATATAAAGGAGCTGACCGCACTTACAATACCAGCAAAAGAATGCATAAAAATAAGTTTAGGATAGTTAAGTTATGGTGTCTGAGCAATAAACGACTCGGGCATCATTTATGCAAAGTTACAATTTTTAGTAATTTTGCTTCTCGACAGTTTAAATATTGAAAAAGATGAAAAAGGCATTTCAGCACAAATGGTTATGCATATTATTGGTTCTTAGTACATTAGGTGGGACAATAACCTCTTGTGAAAAGTCCTCAACAAAAAGCGAAACTACAACTACTGACCTTTCAGAGGCAAAAACATATTTATACTCCATAATGTCTTCCATATATTATTGGAGCAGCTCAATTCCTTCTGTTAATGCAAACAGCTATGATGACATCTATAAATACTTTGATGCTCTGTTAGTTAGCAATGACAGATGGAGCTGGATGATGGATGCCTCTGAGTATAATTCAATGCAAACCGGAACATACACTATTTACGGCGGGAATTTTTTGCAACCGTATGAATACTACGGAGATTACGGAATATACATGGGCCTGGTATATGACAAATCCCCTCTTTCTGCACAAGGTGTTACAAGAGGATGGCAGCTTACCAAGTTAAACAACACAGATGTGATGACTCTTATAAACGCAAAAACGTTTAACAGCACGCTGGATAAATCTCCTTTGACGTTCACTTATAAAGACTTAAACGGCACAGAACACACTTTTACCACATCAAAAGCAGTTGTTCAGACCAAGTCAGTTCCTAAGACGGCAATCTACACCAGTTCAGATTACCCATCTCTCCCTTCCACCTCAAAAGTTGGCTATATGCTCTATACTTCCTTCACTGCCAGCCTGGAGAGCGAGGTTACAGCTGCAATACAAAACTTCAAGAGTTCCGGCATTACTGATTTGATAGTTGACCTGAGATACAACGGTGGCGGAGACTTAGACGTTTGCAAAGATTTTGCAAGCCTTTTGGTTCCTGCAGCCGGCGACGGAAAAACCTTTGTACAGTTAAAGCACAACTCAAAATACGCATCTTATGACAGCCAAAGTTCTTCTGTATACAAATTCAGCAGGAGTTCCAATTCATTGGATTTAAGCAGAATATTCTTCATAACAGGCTCAGGTACAGCATCTGCCAGCGAGTCTCTTATTAATGGCCTAAAGCCGTTCACCAACGTTAAACAAGTTGGGGATACAACATACGGCAAACCAAACGGAATGTACGTTTACACATATCCGGATAACTCAGCCGGCACGTCCGCCTTAGAATATGTATTTCTGCCTATATGCTTCTACTGCATAAATTCAGAGGGAGGCGGATACTTTGACAGCGGTATTGTTCCGGACAACTACAGGTATGATGATTTATATCATGACTTTGGAGTAAAAGAAGATTTGATTTCAGCTTGCCTTAGTTACATCGCGACAGGTTCTTACCCTGCCAAACCGTCTAAGTCTTCGTATGCCTCAGCCACCAAAGCCCTTAGCGGAGGAAAGAGGATTACAAGACCGGAAGATTCTGCAGGCTACGGTTTTGCAATAGCAAAGCCAAAGTAAAACACGGTTGAACAAAAGATTATCTATCGGGAATATAAATAAATTATGCCCTGTTATTTAAAAAGGGTAACAACGTTAACCGCAAACAATTTGACAGACATAGCAAGAAGTACTATTCCAAAGAATTTTCTCATTACGTAGATTGTGCTCTTTCCAAATACTTTTTCCATCCAGCCAAGATGCCTTAATACAAAATAGCAAAGCACCATGTTAAGGGCTATTGCAACGATAATGTTCTCCAAATGGTATTCTGACCTGATAGACAGCATTGTAGTAAGAGCAGCCGCACCTGCTATCAAAGGAAAAATAATAGGCACTACGGTGGCGCTGCCGGACGGGCTGTCATTATACTTGAATATTTCTATTCCAAGAATCATTTCCAGCGACATAACAAAAAGAATTAGAGAACCCGCCACTGCAAATGCCTGAATACTAACCCCAAACAGGTTAAGCATCCACTGGCCGCCAAACATAAAAGCCATAAAAAGGCCAAACGAGCCAAGGGCTGCAGAAAGAGGTTCAATTTTTTTTCCGCGAGACTTGAGGTCTAAAATTATTGGAGTAGAACCGGCGATATCAATCACGGCAAACATCACAATAAAGGCACTGGTTATCTCTCTAAGGCTGAAATTCATAAAAATTATCCTTGATTTATTTTGCGAAGTTAAGATTTATAGTTAATTTTATCATCAAGAAATTTAACCTATTAAAAATCTAAAGCAATGAAACAACTATTAGCAAAGATTCAAGCTCAGATTGACGTTTTCAACAAAGATGCTGAAGCTCAATTAGTTAAAGGAAACAAGGCTGCCGGTACACGCGCAAGGAAAGCTGCGTTGACCATTGGAAAACTTATGAAGGATTTCAGAAAGGCTTCCGTTGCAGCTGCTAAAGCTCCTGCAAAGAAGAAATAAGCATTTCCTTTCAACTAAAAAAACCGCCTTCAGCGGTTTTTTTTATTCCCAAAAGCAAGCAACCTGTCTTGTAAATAAAAGAGCTATTCACTTTCCGGAATAATTAATCCTGTCTTCTTATCACTGTCCCACAACCAGTATAACCCGTCTTGCATCTGTACAAGATAAACCTCCATATTAAAACTACTTGTATATGAAGGAGAAACGTATGCAATCTTGATATTTACGGGCTGCTCAAACCCAAAATACATTGTAGAGAAAGTTGCATTTACAAGCTGGCTCTGATCATCTTTCTGCATTCTTATCATTTTCCTGACGTCATTTCTCACAATCTGGCAATCTGTTGAGTCATAACGGAATGATGAGCGCTCCATTGAATACAAACCTACCACATTATTTGCCATGAAAGAAGAGAGTTGGCCATCATAAGACGGGGTCTTATTGCATGCGGAAAAACTGATGCATGTGATAAAAAGCAAAGCAAGCAAAGAGGTATATTTTATATGATACGCCGTTCTCATCATCTTACTTCAATTTTTTTAGTTATAACATCAGTGGAGCCGTCGGGATAACCAATGTAGACGCAAACTTTGTAATTGCCCGGATTTTTAATTTGATATGTCTGGTTTTGCTGAAGCTGTAAAGAATTGACTGTCCAATAAATTGATGAGACAGGCTCCGCAACATTCATAACAGCAAGTTCAATATTGTCATTAACTCTATAAGCCGCAGCAAATTTTGCATAAGGATATCCGGATGAAATTGAATCTGTGGCAAACTTTGTTGCGTAGTAGTCACCCATGCGAGCTTCATTCACAAAATCAACTTTAACCTTATAATTTGACTTTTGCTTAAGATTGGAAATCATAAAGAAGGTTGTATCCGTTGTGCCGGAACCTGAATACCCCTCTTCACTCTGCAGCCCCCACAAAACTCTCCAATGACCCTCAGTGGAGGAGTAAGTTCTGTCGGGAGTCCAAGAAAACTTTGCATTTATCTGATACTGAGTTATCTTTCCACTCCTTGCCTTGGGCAAATCTGCACTGTAAATAAGAGCAGGAGCGGTGCTAAATGAAAGTTTACCCGATGAATATTTAATGTTATAAAGTGTGACGCCCATCTCCATCCCGTTCCAATCCAGAAGAGCAGGAGAACTGTCGGCATCAAGTTCTGTTATGTTAAGCGCTCCGGGATAAAAAACAGCAGCAGCGCCAAGAGCAGATGAAGATGCATTTGGACTTGCCATCACATAAGCGCACGGGTGTGCGGCAAAAGCATTAACATTGTTGTAAACCCACCTGTTTGAGGATGCTATGCCACCATATACAATTGAGGATTTATCCACATGATATACAATTAATCCGCTCCCCCCAATATATTTATCCCAGCCGGATGACCCCCTGCATTCAAACAAGAAATATTCTCCGTCTGTTGAAGATTTCAATCTATAAAGAGCAGAATTGCTTGCGCTTAAGGGTATTAAAGAGTAATCCTTTCCGGAGGCCAAATCTATGACATCACCTGTCCCCAGCATCTCCCTCTCTATAGCACAGTAATAAGGGGGCGTATTGCCGTTGTTTGAATAACAGCCCATATCCATGATAGATATTGTCTTCCATAAACCGAGTGAGGCCCCCTCCTCTTCTCCGTTTGTGTCATACATATCTATAAGGCCCAAAGAGTGAGAGAATTCATGACAGAACACCCCTATTCCGCTCATAATGGCACTGGTGTTTCCTTTAAGTTCCGGAGAGCACGTATAGGATGAAATTTTTGCTCCGTTATATGTAATATTCAAATTGTCGGCACTTGCCTGGCGTGCCCAAATTGCATCAGCCATTCCGCTTTCCGCCTGGTCATATCCGGCATAAATGATTGCCACGTTATCAACCTTTCCGTCTCCGTCAGAATCATACTGTGAAAAATCTACCCCGGCAGAACTGGCAGAAGCGCATGCATCTCTTACAAGCTGCGCAACACCAGCATCAATAACCCCGCCATTATCTCCGCCATAATAAGACTCTGGATTTGGCAGTATCACAACGGGAGCAACATCAAAAATTATTTGACGGCCTCCAAGGTTATCCTTAAAATAATCGGCGGCAGAACCGGTTGCTCCGTTAACGGAATATCCGGACTGATTTAACATATTATTAAAATTTTGCCTGGTGGATGATGAGGCAAACTTCACATCTGAAAACTCCACAAGCAACACAAGTGACTTGACGCTCCCGGAGGAACTCGCTTTTTTAATCCCGGCTGATTTGAGTGCAAATACGGCAGATGAATTTGACACCGAACGCTTTTTATAAGAGTCAGAATTCCTAATAAATTCAGCATTTCTCAATGCAGATGAAACCATTATAGGAATGGATACAGACGCACCCTCTACCATATCTGGAGAATAAGAATTAACCCTCTCGCTTAGAACAGAAAGACGGCCGTTATTGTAATTGGCATAGTGCAAATAACCGTCCCTGCCCTCTGCTACAATGTAGCCGTTAAGCGTCTTTTTATAGCCAAAGTGCTCATCTCCATAGAGTCTTACAGCAACTTTGCTGCCATCAGGCTGCTTAATTTTTACTATATTTGAAACGGCTTTTACGGCAAAGGCCTCTGTAGCGCAGAAAAGCGAGCATAAGGCCAGAGCAATAAAGCGAATTGCGGGGTTTGTCATGGCTTTACAGTTACAGGGCAAATTTAATATTTTTTAAATGATAATTCATGAAATATACTGCGTATAGGCGCATATTATCTCATCCCTCATTTTTGGTACAATCTCGCTGTGCTATTATGCATCGGCATAGTCCCAAAACAAACAAAGTATTCCCATAGAAAAAAGAGAGGACCTATCTGATGGACCATAGTGACAAGGGCTTAAAATCCGCTAATTTTGTTCCAAAAAAAGAATAACTAAATCATTTGAAATAAATAACGCCTGCAATTAAGTTTTAATGCTTACATTTGCGCACATTTTTGAGATATGAATCAGACGTCAAAATACAGATTTACAATAATATCCCCCGTTTATAATGAGGAGGGAAATGTCCGCAGGCTTGCAGAAGAGCTTGGCAAGTTCATGGAATTCTCCAAAGAGCCTTCCGTTTGCGTTTTGTTTGTAAATGACGGCTCTGCAGATAATTCTCTGCAATTGATTAAAGATGAATGCTCTAAAAGGAAAAATTTCTTCTATATCTCGCTATCTCACCGCACAGGACTCAGCGGAGCAATAAAAGCTGGATTTGACAATTGCTTCTCAGATTTTGTAGGCTACATAGATGCAGACCTGCAGACAACCCCGGAGGACTTTAATTTATTGTTGCCATATATTATTAACTATCAGCTTGTTATGGGCATACGTGCAAACAGGAAGGATTCCGGATGGAAAAATTTCCAGTCTAAATTTGCAAACGGTTTCCGCAAAATGTTTACTCATGACGGCGCGCAAGACACCGGATGCCCGTTAAAAATTTTGCAAACAGCTTATGCCAAGAGGATTCCAATGTTCACCGGAATGCATCGCTTTTTCCCAGCGCTCATACAGCTCCAGGACGGAGGCAAGATGAAGCAGATTCCCGTAAGACACTTCCCAAGAACTGCAGGGGTTTCCAAGTATAATGTCTGGAACAGACTGATTGGTCCTTTAAAAGATTGTTTTGCATACCGCTGGATGAAAAAGAGATACATTAATTATTCAGTTGGAGAGCAAAATATTAATTCATAATTTCTTCCTGACAGAAAACACACAGCCGTGCAGCAAGCAACTATTTCTCAGTGGGTTATATATGGCCTGGGTTTTTTAGCCCAAGGCTTTTTCTCTTTGAGAATTCTTGTACAATGGATAATGAGCGAGAAAGCAAAAAAGGTTGTCTCCCCCACTATCTTCTGGGTATTCAGCATTGCAGGCTCCTATCTGTTCTTTGTTTACGGATGGCTGAGAAATGATTTTGCAATCATGTTTGGCCAGGTAATTTCTTATTACATATATATTTGGAACCTTAAAATAAAAGGCGCGTGGGATGTAATAAGAACTGATAAAAATGATTCCGGAGCGGAAAGCGCAGTTGCGGCAAAAGAAATTAAAGTTCCGGCTCCCCAATATTGGAGGCTGGCCCTGCTGGCAATATTGGTGATTACACCCGTAATTGGAATTAGTTATATTCTAAGCGACTGGCAAACATTTAAGACTCAATGTTTTCACAATGAATCCATTCCTTCACTGCTTGTCCTTTACGGTTCTCTGGGACAAATTGTCTTCACATTAAGATTCATCCATCAATTTGTCTATTCCAAAAGAAGGCATGACAGCAGGCTGCCTGCCGGATTTTGGATTATCAGCCTTGCCGGCTCTGCAATAATAGTCTCTTACGCATTCATAAGACATGACCCGGTTCTTGCCCTGGGACAGTCTATCGGATTTATTTCATATTCAAGAAATTTAATAATTTTGCACAAAGCAGTTAAGAAAGAGCAAGAGGAGAGCGCAAATTCTGCAGAATAATTTTAAAAAAATAATGAAACGACGTACAGTCATATTCATTTTGATACTGGCGGCGCTTCTCCCATTGTTGATAATGAGAGAGTTCACGCCAAGCAATGAATTGCGTTATTTAAATATTGCAGATGAGGCAATTGCAAACGGTAATCTGTTTGCATTTACAGACCACGGTATTCCATACGCAGATAAACCTCCCTTATATTTTTGGATTGCAATTGGATTAAAATTTCTGTTTGGCAAACATATAATGTTTCTGCTTAGTTTGCTCTCTGTTCTGCCGGCCTTTGTAATTGCCTGGGTAATGGATAAATGGACGGGAGACAAACTGCAACCATGTGAGCGCACGGCCGGAACTCTTATCCTTTTCACGTCTCTGTATTTTCTGGCATCCTCTGTCGTTTTGAGAATGGACATGTTAATGTGCATGTTCATAGTTCTCTCATTGTATGAGTTTTACAAACTCTACACAAATAAAGACGGAGAATTGGCTGCAAAGAACAGAACACACGTTAAATCTGCAAGACAATATAGAATTAACAGAGCTCTTTTACCCGTATTTGTATTCATGGCAATATTCTCAAAAGGAGCTGTAGGTTTTCTTGTCCCGGTAATCTCAATAATTGTGTTCCTTGCTGCAGAACGCAATCTCAGAATCATTGGAAAATATTTGGGGTGGAGATTTTGGACAATTTTATTATGCCTTTGCATTGCCTGGTTTACAGGCGTTTACATAGACGGAGGAAAAGCCTATCTGGACAATTTGCTGTTTAATCAGACCGTCAACAGGGCAGTAAATTCCTTCCACCACAAAAAACCGTTCTGGTATTATGGAATTACATATTGGTATGCAATTGCACCGTGGTGCATAATGTGTGCAGTTGCTATCATCAAAGGATATTACAAAGGATTGATGCGGGGAACAAGAGAAAAATTATTTGCAAGCATTGCGTTTTCCACAACAATTATGCTCTCTTTAATAAGCTCAAAGATTGCGATTTACTTTCTGCCGGCCATTCCATTTTTTGTATATCTGGCAATAATACTTTTACCGCACATGAAGGAGAGCGGATGGATTAAAACTTCAATTGCAATACCGGCTGTTCTGTTGATAGTTGCGTTTGCAGCTTCAATTCCGCTGCAGATGATAATTGAAAAATTAAACGGAGCCAACCCCGGAAGCCCAATAGCACTTCCCGCATTATGGGCTCCATATCAGGTATTTACATTAATACTTGCACTTGGAGGTGTAGCTGCATTGCTGTTTATAAGAAAGAAAAAACTGTCGGGAGCTACAAACTCAATAGCGGCCTCAATACTGCTGCTTCTGTTTGCGGGCAGTCTGTCAATGCCAAGTCTTAACAAGTATGTTGGAATAAAGGAGGGATGCGAGCATGCTATTCAAAAAGCAAAGGCAAGCAGAGAGGAGATTTGCTATTATGACTTTAGTTCAGGCCCGAATCTTGATTATTATTTAAAACAGCACGGGATGAAAATAAGAGAAGTTGGAAAAGATGAAATATCTGACGTTAAGGGTGTTATATTGTTCTGCAAAACGCGGGATATTAGAAAAGACAGCCTGCTGAACAAAAAAGTTTCAGCGCTGCCAAGGGAAGAAGGAGGAGGAGATATTTCTATAATTGAAATAAAGTAATATGAAAATTTTAGTTACAGGGGCAGCTGGATTTATTGGAGCACAGTTATCAAAAGTACTGCTGCAAAATGGGCATACGGTCACAGGGATAGATAATTTCACCCCTTACTATGACATTGAACTCAAAAAAAGAAGATTAAAGAGCATCCGCGCAGAGAAAAAAAACGCCGCTCGCTTCACTTTTAAAAAATTGGATATCACTGATTATGCAGCTCTCGACAGATTATTTAAACAATCTCATTTTCAGAAAGTTTGCAATCTTGCCGCACAAGCGGGAGTGAGATATTCTTTTGAAAATCCTGCCGCTTACATTCAGAGCAATCTGCTTGGATTTTTTAATGTCATTGACCTGTGCGCAAAGTACAAAGTGAAACATTTTGTCTATGCAAGTTCCAGCAGCATATACGGCAACAACGCAAAAGTTCCATTCTCTGAAGAGGATAGAGTGGATGACCCGCAAAGTCTTTATGCGGCGACAAAAAAAAGCGACGAGCTGATGGCTTATGTCTATTCTCATCAGATGCATTTGCCTTGCACGGGACTAAGATTTTTTACCGTTTACGGACCGTGGGGCAGACCTGATATGGCGCCATGGAAATTCATGAAAAACATATTGGAAGGGAAGCCAATACGCGTTTTTAACAACGGAAATTTAAGCAGAGATTTCAGTTATATTGATGATATTGTTGAAGGCGTTTTGAAAATATTGGAAGGACCATGCAACACTCCGCATGCTGTATACAACATCGGCAACGGTCACCCCGTTGAGCTTATGGATTTCATAGAAACAATAGAAAAAGTTGCAGGCAGAAAAGCCATTAAGAAATTTACAGGAATGCAAAAAGGAGATGTGTTCACAACGTATGCAAGCACAAAACTCTTGGAGAAAGATTATGGCTTTAAGCCAAATACTCCTCTTTTAAAGGGCATTACAGAGTTTTACAAATGGTATGTAAAATTATATGGTGTAAAATAAACACCAAAAGTCTTCCCTCCTTTATAACCGCACACCTGCAAAAAAGCTGTTTTTCAACCACTAAGAAACGTTTTTCACAGATAACGCAACGCATTTTTTTATAAATTTGCAGCTGTTTAAGTGAATGTTCTTAAAAATAAAACAATGGATAAAGAGACTTTTGTTCAAATGGAGATAAGTTACAAAGCTGCTCTTCATAATTACAAGTATTTCAGAAGCAAACTGAAACCAAGCACTAAATTGCTTATTCTTATCAAAGCAAATTCTTATGGACATGGTGCCGTAGATTTTGCCAAACTTATGACCAAAGCGGGAGCTGATTATTTTGCTGTCGCTCATCCAGTTGAAGGAATTGAACTTAGAAACGGAGGTATTAAGAAACCCATACTTGTTCTGACCACCGGTACCGATTACTACAAAGAGATGATTCAAAACAATCTTGAGCCGGGCATCCCAAATCTGGAATCTTTGAAAAAATTTGATACTGTAGTAAATTCAATGAAAGTTAAGAGCTATCCTGTTCACATTAAGCTTGATACAGGAATGCACAGACTTGGCTTCATGGAGAGCGAACTTCCTGCACTTCTGAAATTCTTAAAGGCTCACAAAGAGATAAAAGTTAAATCTATCTATTCACATCTTGCAGCATCTGATGAACCTAAATGGGACAAATTTACCTTGGGACAGATTGCATTGTACGACACAATGGCTCCGCAAATCGACAAGGCCATTGGATACAAACCTATACACCACATTCTTAACTCCGCCGGAATTGAAAGATTCAGCAAGTACCAGAAAGATATGGTTCGCCTAGGCATTGGTATTTACGGCATTAGCGCAGTCAACCAGAAATATGTTAAACCTGTCGCGAGCTTAAAATGCAAGATTCTTCAAATTAAGCATTTGGTTCCTGCCGATGGTACAGTTGGATACGGCCGCCACGGAAAGATTGACAAGCCTATTGTAACAGCCACACTTCCTGTTGGTTATGCAGACGGTATTAATCGCCACTTTGGACGCGGAAACGCTAAGTTCATGCTTAAAGGCAATATGGTTCCTACAATTGGAAACATTTGCATGGATATGTGCATGATTGATATTACAGGCGTTAAGAACGCAAAAGTTGGAGACATAGTTACAATATTTGGAGAAAAACCAACTGCTCAAGATCTTGCAAAAATCTTGGATACAATTCCTTATGAGATTTTCACTTCTATAGCAAAACGTATTAAAAGAGTTGTTGTAAAGTAAACAGAACTACGGCTATATCAGAATTTTAACCAGAAGTTCATTTAACAAAGCGCCATCGGTTGCATTTCCACCAGCGGCGCTTTTGCTTTTAAGATCACACTCCCTGATATATGCAATAACGGCCATTGTCTTAATTAAAGGGAAGTTGCCGGATGCATGCTCAAACTCTTTCTCTCTGTATCCAAATACGCCGCACTGCTGAGCAGCCTGAAAAAAAGGAATTTTTTCTTTCATCTGCACCGCCTCCACTCTTAGAAGCTGATTAAAATAATAGAACATTGCGCCAAGAGTCATCTGAACTGGAAACTTCTTTGGATTATCTCCAAAAACCTCCGCAATATTAAAACTTCTCTGTCTGTTTTTCTCCCCTACTGCCTTGCACAATTCAAACGCATTAAACTCTCTGCTAATTCCAACATTCACCTCCACATCTTTGGATGTTATCCTCTTACCATCAATACCCTTGAACAGTTTATCAATCTCCAAAGTAATTTTTCTAAGACTGTTTCCGGTATATTGCCCCATTAACTGAGCGGCATCCTGGTCAATTTCATACCCTTTGTCTTTTACGTGGTCAATAATCCATGCGGGGATTCTCCAATCATCAAGAGCAAAAGTCTCTAATATTTCAGCAGCACCCTTTGCCTTCTTATAGAATCCGCTTCTCTTATCAACTGTTTTGTTGGTAAACGCAAGAGCCAGAACTGTCTCTTTTACAGGAGAGTTTAAATAGACCTCCAACGGCTCCAAAGAAGATAGCTGCTGCGCCTCTTTAACAATAATCAATTGCCTTGGAGACTCAACCGGATATCTTCTGCACAATGACACAATTTGTCCAGCATCGGTATCGGAACCGTAAACAAGGGTATAATTAAAATCACGCTCCTCACTGCTTAACACGCACTTACAAAGCGCTCCAATTATTACATCTGTATAGTAAGGCTCCTCGCCCATAAGCAGATACACAGGACGGAATTTTCCGCTCTTTATGTCCGTCATAATGGAGGCAAACTTTTTAATGCTTCCCTCTTTATCATCTTTTTGTACCGCCATAAAATTATATTTAGGGCAACTGCCGCATGCCAAAATTAGACAAATTTATTCTCATGGCAAATTTCTATCTTTGTGCTCATGGAAGTATTTGATCCGCTTAGAAAAAAGAATGTGGCGCTCACGCCGGAAGAAAATGTAAGGCAGCACTTTATTAAATGGCTGCAAGAGAAACGCGGCTGGCCTCTATCCCTTATGATGAGCGAGACTGAAATTAAGATAGTATCCGTCAAGTTCCGCTGCGATATTGTTTGCTACAATAAACAGCTTGAACCTCAAATGATTATAGAATGCAAGGCACCGAATGTAAAAATAACTGAGAAAACTTTTGAGCAGATTTGGAAGTATGCTCTTATACTAAAAGTGAAGTGGCTGGCAATTACAAACGGAGTTGCTACATTTGCATGCGAATACAATAATGAGGCGGGAAAATATCTTTTCATTAAAGATGTGCCGCAATATATTGCGCAGTAGTATCATCACAACAGTTTAATAAAGTTTAAATGAATTTTCTAGAGAACAAAATATTTGATATCATCAGCAAAACCGCAGAAGAAGAGGGAATTAGAGCATTTGTCATTGGCGGTTACGTAAGAGATTCTTTCTTGCAGAGGCCGTGCACCGATATTGATATTGTGGCAGAAGGGAGCGGAATTGAACTTGCGCAGGGCGTTGCAAAAAAAGTAAAATCCAAAGTATCCGTATTTAAAAACTTTGGAACCGCAATGCTTAAATATCACGGGCTGGAAGTTGAGTTTGTTGGGGCCAGAAAAGAGTCATACAGAGCTGATTCCAGAAAACCGATTGTTGAAGACGGTACTCTAAAAGAAGACCAGGAGAGGAGAGATTTTACAATTAATGCGCTGGCATTTAGCCTGCAAAAGAAAGATTACGGAAATTTGATTGACCCGTTTGGAGGAGTTGCAGACCTTCAGAAGGGGCTAATCCGCACACCATTAGACCCTAATATTACATATTCGGATGATCCGTTGAGAATGATACGCGCAATTCGTTTTGCAGCTCAGCTCCAATTCACAATTGTGCCGGAATCTTTGGCAAGCATCAAAAAAAATAAAGAGAGATTGCAAATACTGTCCAGAGAAAGAATAGCAGAAGAACTCAATAAAATTTTGATGACTCCAAAACCATCCATCGGGCTGCAGCTGCTCCAGGATACGGAGCTGCTGCCTCTATTTCTTCCTCAGATAAGTAATCTGCAAGGAGTTGAAACACTGGAAGGTAAAGGGCATAAGGACAATTTTGCGCATACACTTAAAGTTGTAGATAATATTTGTCAGCATACAGATAATTTATGGCTGAGATGGGCAGCTCTGCTTCATGATATAGGTAAGCCTGCAACAAAAAAATTTGAGCAGGGAACGGGCTGGACATTTCACAGTCATGACCTTATGGGAGCAAGAATGGTACCCGGAGTTTTTAAACAGATGAAGATGCCGCTCAATGAAAAAATGAAATACGTTCAGAAAATGGTTAGGCTGCATCTGCGTCCGATAGCACTTGTGGAAGATTCTGTAACAGATTCAGCTATAAGGCGTTTGCTTTTTGATTCCGGTGATGATATTGATGATTTGATGACGCTGTGTGAAGCAGACATTACCTCAAAAAATGATATTATTGTAAGGAAGCACAAAAAGAATTTTCAGCTTGTACGTGAGAAACTTGTTGAAGTGGAGGCAAAAGATGCGCTGCGCAATTTTAAGAATCCGGTTACCGGAGAGGTGGCAATGGAATATTTTGATATTAAGCCTGGTAAAGAGATTGGAGAACTTAAAGAATATATTAAGAACGCCATTCTGGACGGCGTAATTGAGAATAATTTTGAACAGGCTCTTGCCCTTATGAAGGAGAAAGGGAAAGAGATGGGACTAAGAAAAAGAGCGTCCGCGCAATAAATCTTTGTTTGTAGATAAAATCTTCTTGTTTGTCTAAATTATTGAGAAAAAACATCCCTCTTGCCTACTTTCGCATAGGATTTGATAATCTCATGTCCGAACAAGAAAATTAAAGAGAGATGAAAAAGATTTTAGTATCATTCCTTACAATTGGTCTTACATTAATGTACTCAGCTACATTTGCACAAGACACAACACATATTCAAGGAAAATTTGCCCATCATATGATGGGCCACGGTCCTCAAGTCATGACTGCAGAGCAAATTGCAAAAGCAGAAACAGACAGAATGCAACAAACACTTCAACTTACGGACAAACAGTACAAGAGAGTATACAAAGTTAACCTTGCGGAAGCAGAGGTTCTATCCGGAGGCAACAATAAGAAAAGTTCCGATAATCAGAACAGCGGAAGTTTCCATGGTGGTCCTATGGGCGGCGGCCCCGGTGGAATGGGTCCCGGCAGAATGGACTCAGGCGGAATGAGCGGTCAACGTCCTGATATGCAGCAAAGAAGTATGGACCAAAAAGATACAACCGGGTTTAAGAAAAATCACAAGATGATGATCAGCAGAGGTCCTAAGTGTACTCCAGAAGAGGCTAAGGCTGCAAAAGAGAAAAAAATGGGGAAACTTAAAGTAATCCTTTCCGAGTATCAGTACAATATGTATGACAAAGAACAAACAGAGAAAGAGATGAAGGAGAATTGTCCGTTCGGCAAAGAAAAGAATAAGACTCAAGAGAAAAATAATTGATTTTGATAAGAAGTAATTGGCAATATAATTGGCAATAAGTAAGACAGTTACTTCATATTAGTTTTATAATTAGGGACCGTCAATGATAACTTTAATATAACCCTACATAACCACATTTTTTTGACGATCCCTTAAAAGCCCGGTTCATACCGGGCTTTTTCTTTTTGGGTGATGCAGACAACCAAAAAGAAAGATTTCATACCATTTTTAATTAATAAGCACATGGTATGATTCTTTGAAAATTAATTTTGCTTAAATTTACGAGGTAAAAGGATCTCTGTCGAGATTAAAAAAAATAAGATTTAAGATTAATAACATGTACAAAGAGAAAAATTCCGAAAAGAAAATCAGCCGCCGCAGAGCCATTGAAATAATGGGACTTGGACTTGTAGGCACTGCCGCTGCAATGTCTTTTAAGAACAATCCGTTCTTGAACAATCTGCCGGGAAAAGTTAGTAAAGGTGAGATTAAACTTGTGGACAAGAGAAAGAACCCTAAGAATGGAGATATGGTTTCTCTTATTGGATTTGGCTGCATGAGATTCCCTACCACTGGCGATGGAGGAAGGAAAGCTCCAATAGATGTAATTAAGAGTCAGGAGCTTGTGGATTACGCTTATGCTCACGGAATTAATTATTATGATACCGCTTATGTTTATCACGGCGGAAAGTCTGAAGGCATTATTGGCGCGGCTCTAAAAAAATATCCCAGAAAGAGTTATTTTTTGGCGGACAAAATGCCGGGATATAATGTAAAAGTTAAAGAGGACGGTCCAAAATTTTTTGAGGAGCAAATTCAACGCTGCGGCGTGGATTACTTTGATTATTACCTTCTTCACAGTTTGCAGAACCGTCAAAGCTATGATAAAGTCTATGAAGAGATGGGGGTGTACGATTACCTTGTTGAGCAGAAGAAAAAGGGGAGAATCCGTCAGCTTGGTTTTTCTTTCCACGGAGATATGCCGTTCTTTGATTATGTAATTGATAAACATCAGTGGGATTTTGTTCAGGTTGAATTGAACTATTTGGATTGGAATGGACAAGACGCGGAACATATTTATAATGCGTTAGTTAAGAGACATATACCATGTATTGTAATGGAGCCTTTGAAGGGAGGAATGCTTGCATCTCTTAGCACTGATGCAGATGCAATATTTAAGAAGGCAAATCCAAAAGCAACCGTTGCGTCATGGGCCTTCCGTTATGCAGGCTCTCTTTCTGATGTTATGGTAATCCTTAGCGGCATGACTTACATGGAGCATCTAGAGGATAACATAAAAACTTTCACCGATTTTAAGCCGCTTACGAATGCTGATTATGAGACAATTAATCTTGCTGTTGCGGAGTATCAGAAATTTAAGAGAATTGGATGCACAGCATGCAGATATTGTATGCCTTGCCCATTTGGCGTAGAAATCCCGACAGTTTTTGCTACTTATAATCAGCTGATTATGGACTCAAATGTTCCTGACATGAAAGCTCAGAATACAGATGATTATAAGAAGAAAGCTACGGCTTTTTCAGACGCTTTCCATAAGGCTTTTGCTCAGGGCGGAGGTCCGGATAAGTGCGCCAAGTGCGGAGCTTGTTTGCCTAAATGCCCTCAGCATCTGGAGATTCCTTCATTAATGTCTATGATTAACGGTACACTTGAAAGCTTATGATAAACAAGAAAACATTTCCGATAAAGAATATGGCATGTGCAATGTGTGTTGCGCATGTTCAAAAAGCGCTGGCAGCGGTGCCGGGCGTTAAGGACGTTAACGTTAACCTTGCAAGTAACAGCGCATTAATTGAATATGATGATACAGAAGTCAACCCGGAGAAGATGAAAGAAGCAGTTGTGGGGGCCGGATATGACATGGTCATAGATGCGGCAGGCGCAGCACCGGAGGCTTTGGACGAGTCTCAAAAAAAAAATTCAAAGAGCTTTTTAGGAAAACTATTTGGGCGGTAATAATTGCCGTTCCAATTATTGTCATAGGGATGTTTTTCAAAGGCACCCCCGGCAGCAGACATTACCTGCCTTACGCAAATTATATCATGTGGGCACTTGCCACGGTTTCTCTATTTATCTTTGGCAGAGACTTTTACAAGAACGCATGGAATCAGGCAAAACATTTCTCATCCAATATGGATACGCTCATTGCGCTCTCCACTGGGACCGCATATTTGTTTAGCGTATTTAATACTTTGTTCCCATCCGTTTGGATAAGCCGCGGGCTGGAGAGCAACGTATATTTTGAATCTGCGACAGTAATCATTGCTTTCATTCTTATTGGCAGGACATTAGAAGAGCGTGCCAAAAACAGTACAAACTCGGCAATAAAAAAACTGATGGGGCTTCAGCCAAAAGAGGTAACTATAATAGAACCTGTCGGGAAAAAAATTATTACCCTCCCGATAGAAAAATTGATGCCTGGCGCAATTGTAATGGTAAAGCCGGGCGAGAAAGTTGCTGTAGATGGGGAAGTTACGGAGGGTTCATCTTATGTTGACGAGAGCATGCTCAGCGGAGAATCTGTTCCGGTACTTAAAGAACAGGGGGCAAAAGTTTATGCAGGAACAATTAACCAAAGCGGAAGTTTTAATTTCCGCGCAGAGGCAGTTGGAGAGAAAACCATTCTGCATCAGATAATTCAGTTGGTGCAGGAGGCCCAAGGAAGTCGCGCCCCTTCTCAAAAACTTGCAGATAAAATTGCGGGAATTTTTGTGCCGGTTGTTATGTGCATTGCTCTTGTCTCATTCATTGCATGGAATATTTTGGGAGGCTCTAACTCATTCACATACGGAATGTTATCATTAGTAACGGTACTTGTAATTGCATGTCCGTGCGCCCTTGGCCTAGCCACCCCTACAGCAATTATGGTTGGAATAGGACGCGGAGCATCAGAGGGCATTTTGATTAAAGATGCAGAGTCGCTTGAGCGCGCGCATAAGATTAATATTGTGGCAGTTGACAAGACTGGAACATTAACGGAGGGGAGACCTCAAGTGACAGACGCATTATGGGGAGAAAGAGATAAGGAGAAATTTCAGCAGATTTTAGGAGCCATGGAGGGCAAGTCTACGCATCCGGCAGCTCGCGCAATATCAGAGGCTTATGGGAACGCTTGCACAACTGTTTCATGTAATTCAAAAGAAAAAACTATTGATAACAATCTTACAGAAGACATCAGTATAACTGATTTTGAAAATCATGCAGGTCTTGGAATTTCCGCCGTTGCAGACGGTGTGAAATATTTTGCAGGCACACCGGCGCTTTTAAAAAATAATGACATCGCGATAGACACCAAATTTGCCATAGCCGCGGAACAGTTTGAGGAAGAGGCTAAAACAGCAATATTTTTTGCAAGGAAAATAAACAAAGCCGATGATGCTGATAACTTACAACATATTGAAATATCTGATGCAGTGCAAAATGGAGAGGTGCTTGCTGTAATTGCCGTAGCAGATAAAATAAAAGAGAGCTCAAAAGAAGCTGTCGGGATACTTAAAAATAATGGGATTGATATTACAATGCTTACCGGAGACAATGCGCAAACCGCAAAGGTAATTGCAAAAGAGGCGGGCATTTCTCAATTCAAAGCATCGGTGCTTCCTGCTGAAAAAGAGCAAATTGTGAGAGATTGGCAAAGCGCCGGGAAAGTTGTTGCAATGGTTGGTGACGGAATCAATGACAGCGCTGCGCTTGCACGTGCGGACGTTAGCATTGCAATGGGAAGCGGGAGCGATATTGCAATAGACGCTGCTAAAATGACGATAGTTTCTTCCGATTTGCGCAAGATATACAAGGCGGTACGGCTGTCTCAAAAAACTGTCGGGACCATAAAGATGAACCTCTTCTGGGCCTTCATTTACAATGTAATAGCTATTCCAATTGCAGCCGGAGTTCTATATCCCGTTAATGGATTTCTGCTGAATCCTATGATTGCCGGAGCGGCCATGGCGATGAGCAGCGTTTGCGTTGTGAGCAATTCCTTGTTGCTGAATTTCCGAAAATTATAACCGCCTATCTCTCATCCGCGTCCTGCAAATTCCCCGTATTCCAACGGAAAGAATAAACCACACCGTTAATTGGCAGGTTCACAGATATCTGATTTACAGACGGATCATACTTGGCAAGCGCATATCCGCTAACCGCATTTTTTGGTGCAACCATGTAATTTTTAAGGTAGCCAATGTTATTCTGCTGTACCTTAATCATTTCATTTGTCATGTAGCCGTTAATCATAACCGTACCCGCAACGGCAGACTCTTCAATTATAAAGGATGAAAAATCATGGGCAAAATTGCTTCCAGGGGAGTGATAGCCCCAATCATCATAATATGAACTATTTATAGCGGCATCTAAAGTTGCGGCAGTAACAACAGTTGCCATGGAAAGCCCAAATGCAGTCCACGCCTGCCGGTTGTTCACCCTGCGAACATATTCATCATGAGAGAATAACCTCACTCTGCCTCCTCCGGCGGTAATTGATGCATTATCAAAATTGAAGTACGCATTCTCCGGAGAATTGTTCTGTATGTAAACATTTACAACATAATATCTTCCGTAATAATGTCTGTACTTCACATTTATTGAAACGTATAAGCCATTGAGAGTGTAATACTTCCAGTCATCCCCACTCTTGTCCATAAGATTTTTCACCTGAACATCTGAAGCCTGATTCCAAATAGGCTTTTTTGTCTGAGCGTTGTAATTCACGGAGTATCCGTCACCTGACTGGGTATAGGTATCATTCTGTAACTTGCCGTTATCATAAACATATTGATAACAAGTATCTCCTTTCTCCGTAAAAGTGGTCTTAATTCCGTCAAGCACACCATCATTGTAAGTTTCATGCTCTTTGATTAATCCGCTCTCATAATACTCAGTAAACTCACCTTCATTATGCCTATTCTTAAACGTCTGTTGAATCCAAACTTTTCCGGACGGATAGTATGCCTCAAACACTCCGTCAAAAACAGTATTATTATCATCACTCTCTTCCATATAAGCAATGGTTCCCTTTGCCCTAAGCATATCGCCATTTGAATAATAATCTTTGAAATCATTATTAGCCACTACAACTCTGTAATATTCAGAAGATTGTTTATCAACAGCCTTTGTACCCTGAGAAGTAAAATAATAAGTTCCCAGATAACTCTGTTCCTGCTGCTGTTGGTTCACGACAGTTACATTCTGAGCCACTGCCGGCAAAGCGGCAAAACACATTGCCGCACAACAGCAAACCATCGCGAAAAATAAATTGAACTTTTTCATCTTTAAAGAATTAAACACTCCTGTCTTTGGACAAAATGCGCAAAAAACAGACCAAAAAGATTTGTACATTTGCAGCCGCTATTGAAAAACAAGTACAAAAGCAAATTTGGAAAGATGCCGGAGCGGTTGAACGGGACGGTCTCGAAAACCGTTATGCGGGTAACTGTATCGGGGGTTCGAATCCCCCTCTTTCCGCC
>DAONEN010000020.1:0-7770 GCA_035403105.1 Candidatus Egerieousia sp.
TCATTGCATAAACAGAAAATCCTCCAGTATAGCAGAACAAATTGAGCACTTTGCGTCCTTTTGCATACTTGCCTACCAGCGCCCTATTCTCCCTCTGATCCAAAAAAAAGCCCGTCTTTTGCCCCTCAACCCAATCAACTACAAATTTATTTCCGTGCTCAAGGACATAAGGTGACGGTTGCACTCTTTTATAAAGATATTCATCATGCTCCAAAGAAGGATCAATTTTACCTTGAGCTGTTGCTGTGGAAGAGCTCTTATCATAAATTGCATCAAGACTATCTTTCTCATTTTCAAATAGTTTCTTGAGCTGCTCGGCAATAGTTTTTCTGCTATGGTACATTCCTGCAGAGTGAGCCTGAATTACTGCCGTCTTGTTGTAAATATCTATGATTAAGCCTGGTAGGAAGTCCCCTTCCCCGTGAACCAGTCTATAACAATTCGTAATATCGGAACAATTTGTACACTTTGTATTGTCTGTATCTGCAACGTCTGTACCTGCATTATCTTTATCCACATTATCTGTACATGCGACATCGCCATCTGCACACATCACACTTATAAACAGCCTTTTGCGCATCTCATACGCTTTCTCCAATGCACCATACCAGAACGCGTCATCAATGTCAACCTGCTTAAAGCTCAAAATGCGGACAGTAATTGAACCTATCTGAAAATGCCCCGTGCCAAGAAATTCATCCTTGGAGGAATAAACGTTCACAAGACATCCGTCAACAGTATGTCCAAGAATATTTCTTATTGCTCCGGAAAATACCCACGGGTGAAAACGCTTGAGTGAGTTGTCCTTACCCGGGTATAATATAACTTTAGGAACCTGAGCAGTATTTTTTTGCGGCGGCACGGCGGCCTCATTTTGCTGCGGCGCAACAACGCCTTGTGAGAGTTTTTTATCAGACATTACAAAAATTTATTCTATAAGTAATTAATTATTAATATTTTACTCACCCTCATCGGGTGATGCACCCGCATATTTGGATCATTCGTCCGTGCGTTTAGGTGATGCATCCGCGTGCTTGATTGATCCAACAGCGTACTCTGCCTTATAAGCCCTTAGAGCATCATACATTTCACGACAAACCCATGCATCAATAGCCGCATAACGCAGCTGTGCATCAGAGAGTTTGGAGGATTCCCAGTTGGAGAGCTGCTGAGATTTGGAAACCTTTCTCTCCAAAATTATGGCAGCCATTTTGCGAACACTTTTGTCCTCAATTCCAAAATCTTCAGCAATACTCTGTAAATCAACAAAGCCCTGAGGCTGAAATTTATTATATTCTTGAAGTCCCTTTATGTCATCTCTTACGGCAGCCCCAATTTTCAAAATTTTAGGATTTGAAAGAAGCTCCGCAAGTTCCTTTGGCACACCAAGTTGCTGCAGACGGAAAATGAATGCCCTATCATGACCCGAAAGTTGGAGAATTGCCATTTTATTGCGCGGCACATGAGGAATGAAGCATGGCTTAGTCTCTGTGTCAAAGCCAATTGCAAACTGTGAAGAAAGATACTTAATTGCATCACTAAACACCGAGCCAACCTCCTCAACAACAGTAATATTGCCATTAAACTCTATTGGCTGCAACTTTTCAATCTGCTCAGTCTTAATTAAATGCAAAAACTCCATAAAAATTACTCCAGTGTCTTAATTATTTGTTTATAGCAATACGGAACAAGTTGTTGAATTCTATCTAAGTTTTCTTTCTTTATATTTGTTCTGGAGAACGGCACAAATACTGTTGTAATATCCTCTGTGCCAACTGTTCTGCCAAACTTAAAATCATAAGACAAACCGCCTTCTTTATCCATATTCTCCGGCTTTACCAAATAATAAGGCACAGAGATGAAGGATTGAAGCTTGCCCTCTCTTGTACGCAAAGCAAGCTGCTTATCCTCTCTTAAAATCTTGTAGCACTCTATTGCTGTGAAGATTGCAGGATCTATAAAAGTGAAATCTTTTGAAATTAAATGAGCATAAACCAACTGACCATTCTCTTTGTAATTGCGCAGTTCATTCAATGTCTGCTTTAAGGTATCCAGTAAGAACGGATAGTGAGTGCAGCCCAAAATGACGCTCTTTAAAGGAACCTGAACTTTGCTGTGAGCCAGCTTGTCAAACAAAGAAACAAGATGGAAACGCGCATAGTTAGCCGCTGAATTCAGCTGAAAATCAACATATTTATCACCAACTTTCTTGTAAAGAACGTGATGATTGGAGAAATCAAAATTATAAACAGAAAGCAATCTCTCCTTGATATCATCAGGTGCCGTTCCAAGCTTTGGACCTCTGTAAGCCTTGCGAGGCTCTGTAAGTGAAGGGTCTACAAAATCCGGCTCCAAATCTACGCTCTCCGCAAAACCTGCACCCGGCTGATTTACAACCTCTATGTAATGTTTGTACTGTTTTGCACCGGCAACTTCTCTAATTGTGCGTGCATAGGCATTTGAAGAGATAGTCCCCACAGTTGCCATAACTCCAACTGAGACGGAGTCTTTCTCTTTAATTTTATCCAGTTCTGCAAACAGCGCATTAACTCCTGCATTTATAACGCCAATAACCTTAACTCCTGTTTTTGAAAGTTGCAGCAGATTATTTATATCTTTGAGGCCATACGCAGTTGCTGTATTACAAGCAATTACAATAATCTTAACCGGTTTCTTAACACCCTTTGGAGATTTTTCCGCATAATTTGTATAGTAATTATTGCCAAGCAAAAACAGAGCATCCTTAACCGCAAGTTCTCTCAAATAATTATCCTTGCCTTCAGATGAATAATTTCCGTAAGGCATATTAGCCTGGTCTCCAAGGTATTCAAAATCCTCACCGGCAAAATCGGGAATTCCGTCATGACCGTCGGCACCGGTAATATTGTTAATGTTATCTGACTTAAGCATAACCTCAAGCACAGTTAAACCACCTGTACCAGAGTCAAATACACCAATTGGAAGAGAATCTCTTTGTGAGGGATACTTGCCAAAATTTGCAAAATAAATACTGGAAGAATCATGCAACGCCTTTTTCATAATTGGCGTAACTTCCACAGAAGCAGCCTGTTTCTTATGTCCGCATGCAATAACAGCAAGAGCGGCAAGTGCCAAAAACAGATAACCAATTTTTTTCATAACACATTTTATTTTATTCCCGACAGTTTCCTGCACGGTAAAAATCTTCTATAATTATTTATAAAACTTACCACCTCACCTACTTATATGAATAAGTTCCGTGTTCTCCCTTTATAATAACCTCTGCGCCAAGTGATTTACTGCCGGCTGCATTTTTGCCGCTGCAAGCCGCGCCCATTTTCTCCACATGACCTATCACTTGAGCCTTAACTCTATACTTGCCCGCAATATCAATGATGCCGTCCGCAATATCCTCAGGCACATAGAATTCCATCCTATGTCCCATATTGAAAACTTTGTACATCTCTCTCCATTCAGTCTTGCTTTCATGCTGGATAGTTCTGAACAAAACAGGAACAGGAAAAAGATTATCTTTTACAACTCTCAAATTATCAATAAAATGCAGGATTTTAGTTTGCGCCCCTCCCGTGCAATGAATCATACCGTCAACTTTGCCGCTATACTTATCCAGCACCTCTTTGACTATTGGAGCATAAGTGCGTGTTGGGGAAAGCACCAGCTTTCCGTATGTTAAACCGGTCTCAGGCTCAATCTCAGTAAGTTTCCTTGAACCGCTATAAATCAAACTCTTTGGTACTTGAGGATCAAAAGTCTCAGGATATTTTTTTGCCAAATACTTTGCAAAAACATCATGACGTGCGGAGGTTAGTCCATTGCTCCCCATTCCGCCGTTATACTCTTTTTCATAGCTCGCCTTCCCGTCAGATGCAAGCGCAACAATTACATCTCCGGCTTTAATGCGCGCATTATCAATAACATCTTTACGTCTGATTTTTGCGAAAACCGTGCTGTCAACAATAATAGTGCGCACCAAATCTCCTACATCCGCCGTCTCTCCGCCAGTAGAAATTAAATGCACGCCAAACTTCTCCATCTGCTTTCCAAATTTCTCCGCACCTGATATTAAGCGGCTTATGACTTCTGCGGGAATAAGATTCTTATTGCGTCCTATTGTGGAAGAAAGATAAATATTATCCGTAATTCCAACGCAAAGAAGGTCATCTGTATTCATCACAATTGCGTCCTGCGCAATACCATCCCACACGCTTATGTCCCCGGTCTCCCTCCAGTAAGCATAGGCCAATGAGGATTTTGTCCCCGCACCATCCGCATGCATAAGCACGCAAAACTCCTCCGCACCTTTTACCTTATCTGCCCCCTTTGAAGCAACACTCGCCACTGACGAAATTCTGCCTGCAGGAGCCGGCTCCCCTGGAACCAGTTTGCAGAACGCCTTGGGAAACAAGCCCTTATCTATATGCTTAATTGCATTGTGAACATCCTCCTTGGCGGAAGAAACTCCGCGCAACATATATCTATCTGCCTTTGAAACTTTCATACGATGTCTCCTTTAATCATGCAAATTGTACAACACCATCACTGAATATTGCATCATTATTTTACAAATATAATAATAAACCTCAAAGGAGAGGAAAGCGATGTAACAAATGTGTTATAAAATATGCCGGCTCTCACCGGCATATTTTATATTTTATCTGAAAGATTGCAGCTCCCTGTATTTTGGCAGCGGCCACAACTCATCATCAATAACCATCTCCAATTTATCCGCATAACGCCTGATGCTGGCCATATACGGAAGCACCGTATCATAGTAATTCTTAGCCTTTTGCGGAACATCTTCAATCTTGTTTGCAACCTTGCGCGCCTCAATCAAATTATGCACGTCCTCATGCAAATTATTTATATAGCCGGAAATTTTACTAATCAGTCTTAGCTGCATCGCACACGTTTCCGCATAATCTTTAGGGTACAAATCTTTAAGACCTTTTACATTGGTAATCAGAGAGTTCTGAAAAGTGATAGCTGTCGGGATTACATGATTTGTAGCCAAATCTCCCAGAACTCTAGCCTCAATTTGCAGTTTCTTAACATAAATTTCATTCAAAACTTCATATCTTGCCATTGCCTCCCGACAGGTCATAATATCCATATCCTCAAAGAGTTTCACATTCTTTTTGTCAATGAATTCTTTGAATGCCAGCGGAACATTTTTCACATCTTTAAGACCGCGTTTTGCAGCCTCCTTGCGCCACTCCTCGCTATAACCGTTCCCCTCAAAACGTATCTTCTTGGATTCCAGCAGGAACTGACGGATAACTTTCATCATTGCCTTATCCATAGAAAGACCGGAATCAGTATTCTTGTCTACAAGCGACTTAAATCTTATCAGCTGTTCTGCCACAATTGTGTTCAGCACAAAAATTGAAGAAGCCACATTTGCTGATGAGCCTACCGCTCTGAATTCAAAGCGGTTACCGGTAAATGCAAACGGAGAAGTTCTATTGCGGTCCGTATTGTCCGGCAAAATTTCAGGAATCTGATTTACAATATGCAGCTTGCTTCTAACCTTTACCTCTTTATCTGTGACCGATGTAAGATTCTTATCTGTAAGCTGTTCTATGCTCTCTACCAGTTTTGTCAAAGTCTCTCCTATAAAAATGCTCATTACCGCAGGAGGAGCCTCGCTGCCGCCCAAGCGATACATATTGTTAAGTGATGCAACAGTACTCATTAACAGATAGTTGTGCTCATACACTCCGCGCATGACGGCAGAGAAAAAGCATAAAAATTGCAAGTTGGTGCGCGGCGTACGTCCTGGTTTTAAAAGGTTTACGCCGGTATCAGTTACCATGCTCCAATTGCAATGCTTGCCGCTTCCGTTAACTCCGTCAAAAGGTTTCTCATGAAAAATTACTTTAAGTTTATGCTTGACGGCGATATTCTTCATTATAATCATCATCATCAAATTTTGGTCTGATGAGATGTTAGCTTCCCCATATACTGGTGCAAATTCAAACTGATTTGGCGCTACTTCATTATGTCTGGTCTTTAATCTTACACCCAGCTTATACGCCTCTGTTTCAAAGTCTTGCATGAACGCCATTACCCTGCTTGGAATTGCGCCAAAGTAATGGTCTTCCAGCTGCTGATCCTTTGCGGCATTATGCCCAACAAGCGTTCTTCCGCAAATCACAAGGTCCGGACGCGCACTGTAAAGTGCCTCATCTACAAGGAAATATTCCTGCTCTATTCCAAGCTGCGGTCTTACCTTGTTTACATTCTTATCAAACATCTTACATATAGCGGTTGCCGCTTTATCTACAGCTGCAATTGACTTAAGATGAGGCGTTTTCTGATCCAGTGCCTCACCGGTATAAGCCACAAAAACTGTCGGGATACAAAGAGTTTGCCCAATGATAAATGCTGGAGAACTTGGATCCCAAGCCGTGTAACCCCTTGCCTCAAAAGTATTTCTAAGACCTCCGTTAGGAAAACTGGAAGCATCCGGCTCCTGCTGAATCAACGTACTGCCCTTAAAATTTTCAAATACTCCAACACCACCCTCCATCGGATCAGCAAAAGACTCATGCTTTTCCGCAGTTGCATCCGTAAGCGGCTGAAACCAATGAGTATAGTGAGTAGCACCCATTTTAACCGCCCAGTTCTTCATACCTGCGGCAATTTGATCGGCAATATCCCGCTCAATTTTCTCACCATTATTCACCGCGTTTACAACGGCTTTGTAAGCCTCTGTAGATAAATACAATTGCATCTTTGGAAGATCAAAGACGTTCATGCCAAAGTACTCCGAGACAGGCCTGCTGTCCTCATAAAACCTTTTAGCGCTGTGAGTTGCAAACTCCGCTAGCGCCCTTGTTCTTGCATTGCTCATATAGTTACGTATAAAATTACTGCTGATTGCTAATTACTAATTGCTAATTACTAATTACTGATTACTGATTGCCCATGCCACATTGCTGCAGTTGCGCTGTTTCCGTTACGCTGTTTCTGTTACGTTGCTTCTGTTACGTTGTTTCTGTTGCGCCACGTCTGCACATTGCATCTAACACGCCGGTCTGTTGCGTTGCCGCGTCTGCCACATTGCGTCTATTACGTTCCCGCTGTTTTCCGACTGCAAATATATGCGGTTTTACCGAAAATCGCGTTGTAACTAGGTATTTTTTTAAGAAAATACCACAAAATTTGCAAAAACCTGTCGCGAATCATGTATTTTTTTTGAAAAGTACCCAAAAACTCACGAATTCCAATTTGCACGCAAATTCCAAACACGCAACTACTATAGGTACGCTAACAAGCGGAACTTACGCACCACAACGATTAAGCTACTATCCCCCCAAAAAAATCCAGAACGCACAGAAAGGCATGTTTCCGTACCCCCTCCAGAACGCACTGAAAGGCATGTTTCCGTACCCCCTCCAAAACGCACTGAAAGGCAAAAACACAAACAGCTGTTTACCAGTAAATTACACAAACAGAAGTACACGAGAAAAATTTCAGCACGCGCAACATGCTGATAATATTATAGTTAGTTTTTAGCCTTTTCACGCGCGTCTAATGAAGGTTTACAAAAACGGCCTCATACGCATCTACGAGGCCATATTTATCATCAAGTTTCTATTTTGATGTCGCGACAGATTTGCACCTCAGTGCTTCGCAGTTTCTTTGTAGCCTACTTGTCGTCTCTAGGTGATTTCTAGGTGGTCTCTAGGGAGTCTCTAGGGAGTTTCTGGGTGGTTTCTGGGTGGTTTCTGGGTGGTTTCTGGGTGGTTTCTGGGTGGTTTCTGGGTG
>DAONEN010000020.1:7870-8586 GCA_035403105.1 Candidatus Egerieousia sp.
GTTTCTTTTCAAGGCGGGTGCTCTGAAATATTATTTATATTTGCTCATTCTCCTTTCAAAAGCTTTTTTGCTGCGGATAGTCAAATAGAAATCTCTAATAGAGTGGAAGTTATCTTTTATCAAGCTTGCATCAACGTCTATATACTTTGCAAGCGGGGATTGTAACTCCTTGTAAAATGAATAAGAACTCCAAGGATATCCTCTGGGACTTTTGGATAACCCTGCAAGCACCGGATTATTAATAAAATACATAATTTCTGTCAATTGCCAATCCAAACGCCATTTTTCAGAAAACTCTGGAGGATAAGATATTAGGCGTCCCTTAGTGCGATATTTTCTGGAATAATAGCCAGTGTATCCTGTAACCAAATTTGCAAACATTTTCCTAACATCCTCTTCCGCAGCAGTAACGCTAACAAAAGCTCTGGCATGACCGCAACCAACTCCGGCAACAGCAACTCCGGCAGCAGCAACACCAACTCTAACTCCTGCCGCAGCAACCCCGGAAGCAACAGGACCGCAACCAACTCTAACTCCTGCCGCACCAATTCCAACCCCGGCAGCAACACCGCCAAAGGTCCTCAAAAGGAAATGAACATGATTTGTCATCAGTATAAACCCGTAAAGCACAGCATTATACCGATGCAATAGTTTATTGAGGATTTTTAAGAAAGAAATATAATCCGACTTTTCACAAAATAGAGCCTGCCCTCCCA
>DAONEN010000020.1:8686-31272 GCA_035403105.1 Candidatus Egerieousia sp.
ATTTTTAAGAAAGAAATATAATCCGACTTTTCACAAAATAGAGCCTGCCCTCCCACACCGCGCATCATCACACTAAAAACTCCGTGATCATCGGGCCGTCGTGATTTAGAATAATGACCAAAAAATTTACTATAATCCAGTTCCTCAAGCAGTTCCGTTTTCTCCGATTGCTCTAGCTTCTCACCATCTTCTAACTTCTTCATATCTAACAGTTTAAATCATTTTCTTCCTCTCAGTCCTGGCGACGGATACACAAATTTATAAAATTATATTTCGCGACAGTTTTATGATGTGCTTTTTTTTTACGCACCCACTTCCAGAACACACAAGAGGCATGTTTCTGCGACCCTTACATAACACGCAAGAGGAATGTTTCCGCACCCCCCTCCAGAACGCACAGAAAGGCAAAAACGCAAACAGCTGTTTACCAGTAAATTACGCACATTAAAGTACACGAGAAAAACTTTAGTCTCCGCAACAAGCTGATAACCTAGCAGTTACCTTTTAGCCTTTCTAAGCAGGTCTAACACAGGTCTAACGCAGGTCTGAAAAGTGCCATCTGAAGTACATTAAGGACCATTTTCATAATCGCGACAGATTTGTGAATGACAAGTTGCATTTGTTGCAAAGCATTCAGGGCCGCAAACGCAATTATATAGCATAGTTTGGCACCACAGCATAACAGCACGACGGCATAAAAGCACGACAGCAGCACCACAGCACCACGGCAGCAAAAAAAATCCGCAGCAATATTGCTGCGGATTTTTTTAATGGCGTGCTAACGCACCTATTTTGTTCTTCCCGGATAAGCCTTTAAGCCTTCCTCCAGGCATTTGATGGCGTGCTGAATATCCTCTACTTTAAGGACATAAGCAAGACGTACTTGGTTGACGCCGGTGTTTGGTGTTGCGTAGAATCCTGCTGCAGGAGCCACCATTGTGGTTTCTCCGTTGTAGTTGAATTCTTCTAGCATCCACTTTGCAAATTTCTCTGCGTCGTCAACAGGAAGTGATGCTACTGTATAGAATGCTCCCATTGGTTTTGGAGTGAATACTCCAGGAATCTTGTTAAGCATGTCTATCATGACATCACGTCTGTGGATATATTCTGCCTTTACTGCCGCAAAGTACTCTTTTGGTGTATCAAGTGCTGCCTCGGCCGCAATCTGCTCAACAACAGGAGAGCACAAGCGGCTCTGTGCAAATTTCAACAAAGCTGCCATGATATCTTTGTTCTTTGATACAATGCATCCGATACGTGCGCCGCACATGCTGTATCTCTTTGAAACAGAATCCAATAGAAGGGTATTCTGTTCAATGCCCTTAAGCTGCATGCAGGAGAAGTGAGGAGTGTCTGAATAGCAGAACTCTCTATATACCTCATCTGAAAGCAGATACAGGTCATGTTTCTTTACGATGCCTGCAAGTTTCTCTAATGCGTCCTGAGTGTAAAGAGTACCGGTTGGATTGCCGGGGTTGCAAATCAAGATTGCACGAGTCTTTGGAGTTATGTATTTCTCAACATCTTCCATAGGCGGAACTTTAAAGCCGTCCTCAATTCTTGTAGGAACCGGAACTAGAGTAACGCCGTTCTGAATTGCAAAAGCTCTGTAATTTGTGTAGAAAGGCTCCATTACAATTACCTCATCTCCAGGGTTGCAGACAAGTGAAATTGCAAAATTAACAGACTCGCTGCCGGAAGTTGTAACAATAATGTCCTTAAAGTCCACATCAATTCCAAGGTTGTTGTAATACTTGGCCAAACCTTTTCTATATGACTCAACACCCGCTGAATTAGCGTAAGCCAAATTGTTCAAATGGATGTTTCTGATAGCCTCCATCACACATTTAGGAGAGTCAATATCTGGCTGTCCAATGTTTAGGTGGAAAACTTTGACGCCTCTTTTTTTTGCGGCATCTGCGTAAGGAACCAGCTTTCTAATTGGTGAAGCAGGAATATCTATTGCTTTTTTTGAAAGTGTTAACATGATAAAATTTATTTTTATTTTTAATATTATTTAAACTAAAAGTGTTCTTAAATACTTTATATTCAATATTTTGTATCCCGACAGGTTGTCCTCTTATATTATCACATCTTCATCTTTCATCACACATCTTCATCACATCCAAAATCACATTACTACCTCACATCTCATTACTTCATCACATAATATCGCATCACATCTTTCATCACAAATCACCTTTCATCGCCTGTCCGGCAAGCAATAAGCCTGCCGCATATTTTTGTCCCAGCCTTGCAACTGTAACTGAAGTAAGTCCTCAGCCCAGCAACTAGCTTAGCTTAGCTTAGCTTAGCTTAGCTTATTTTGTTTCGGCCAGAGACTGCATGAAGCCCTCAAGGCCTTTCTGCATCTGCTTTGTTGGCGCGGAGTAATTGTTTACCAGTATTGCAAATCTTATAAGGCCTGTGCTGCCCGCTGTTTTTACGTAGCCTGCGTAACACTTTACACTTGAGAGACTTCCGCTCTTTGCGTGTACTCTTGCAGCAACTGCCGGGTCAATATCATCAAGCACACCATCTAATGTTCCAACTCCCGGATATGGCAGACTTTCAAAGAATTTCTGGAACACATCCTGCTTTGCCATCATGCCGTAGTATCTGCAGAAAAAGTCCGTAGAAACATAATTTTCTCTGGACAGTCCGCAACCATCTGCGCTTGTAAATCCCTTATCATCAACTCCATACTGATTCAACAATTTATGAATGCAAGGAAGAGATGAACGGTAGCTTCCTACTCCTGTCATCTTTTTCCCAATGGTCTTTAAAATTGTCTCTGCATAAAAGTTATTACTGATATGATTTGTAACCTTTACAATCTTCCAAAGTTCAGGAGAATACGTTGTTTTAATCAATGTCAAACCGCCATCTCCGGCAGCACCAACACCAGCACCAACACCAGCATTTCCGGCAACACCAACACCGGCATTTCCGGCATCAGCACCTCTGCCAGCTGTTTGATTATCAGCATCTGAGCAGCTCAACACGCCGTCATCTTTGCGGGCATCCTCAATGGAAATCACGCTAGCCGGGACGGAAACTCCGTTGGCAACCAAGTAATCATGGAAAGCGTAGCCGCAAGTCAGGTATGAGAACTTATTTGAAATGCCGTAAGAGACAGTATCTCTGTCTATCCCGACAGTTCCTTCAAATACTCCTACGGGCTCTATATCAGATACATAGAATGCACTTCTGTCACCGCTTTTTGCAGGACCCGTCGTGACATTGTTAATAATTTTTACTCCTGGTGTGAATGGAGAGCCCATCACTACTCTGGCTGGTGCGCCAACAGTTTTGCCGGGTATTATTTTTACCTGCTGTACATCTTCACCAAATGCAAGGCCGCAAGGTGCGCTTCCGTAGTCAGTTCCAAGGTCATCCCAGCACCATGTTCCCGGCATCTGCTCTCTCTCAAAGAAACTGTCATCCCCAACAATGCTGCCTTCTATCTTCCTGATTCCCGCAGCTTTAATTGCATCAGTCCAAACTCCGAAAATTGAATCGATTTTGTACGCAACCGGGTCTGAGGAGCCTAGCGTCGGATCACCGCCGCCAATAATATAAAGATTGCCGTGAAGCACTCCGTTTTTGATTGAGCCGCTATAAGCAATTTTTGTTTCAAACTTGTAATTTTCACCTAGATACAAAAGTCCGAGTCCAGTTGTAATAGTCTTCATAGTGGATGCAGTAAGCAAAGGCAAATTTGCATTCCACTGAGCAACAACTTTTCCGTTTTGGTCAACAGCCATGATTCCTGCTACAGAATTTTGCCAGTCGACATCCTTTTTTAGGACTTTATTGACATATTTCTGAGGGGAATACCCATGACCAGAAGGAAAGGCGTCTCTGTTTTGAGCAACAGCAGATGACGCTGAAAGTGAGATACATGCAATGGCCAAAAGGGCCGCTAAAACTTTTTTCATTGTCAAATAAATTGTAAGGTTCAAAGTTAACTTATTTTACAATAAAAGCCAATTAACTGACAAAGAATCCAAGGCGAGCCACAACAAAGGCGCAAATCACTAATATCATCTCTATGCGTACAGAAGGCAGCTGATGTCCGTTTGTATAAAAGTAAGAGAGCAGCACTGCAAGAAGCGGCGCTACAATAATGCTGATTGGTCCGTTGAATGAACCGGCAAAAAGAAAGTATAGTATTGCGGCAAAAATTGCGGAAATGATTACAAGCCGCAACCCTTTTGCCTCTGCTATATTGTTATGTCCTTGTTCGCTAAGTGTCTTAATGACAGCATGCAATGAGGCAATAATCAAGCACAGAATCATAAACAGGTCCGTCAGATGCTTGGAGAAAAATGCAAATTTTATTGTAATTACTTGCTCCATATACTGGCTGCAAAAGACTCCTACATCATTGAATTCCAGATATCTAAATGACAGCACGTAAATAATCGGAACCAGCGTGCCGCCAATGGATTTCAAGAAAGATTTTAAGGGTTCCGGGCTTTCTATCAGCATCACTATCATGATTGCAGGAATGCACCAAATGGTTGGAGCATAGAACTGTGCGGCAAGGGAGAGTAGAAAAAATGCAGAAAAACTCTGAGATATTGACATACAATATAACGCCCATACCATACAGATTGCGGCCGGATAAATTGAGGAAAAATATATTGCCCTAGGATTGCAGAAAATTAGTGTTGCAGCAAACGTCAGTGCCGTAAAAGATGTTGATATATTGGAAAATAGCCTATCATTAAGCATATACACAGAGAGCAGCAGCAAAGCAATCGAGATAATTCCGCAAATTATGCTGTTTAACCCTGCCGTCATAATTATTTCCATGTCCCAGAAACCGGAAAAAAGAGGCACCCATTCCCCGGGCCTTTCAAACTCCGCGGGGATTAAAAAGCATGTAATTATCTGAAAGGCAACAACAGCCAAGAGCGCTATCTTAATGAAAACGCTGCCGTTAGAATTGTCTGTATGCGCCCTTGTGTACATCTCAATTATTTTCTTTGCAGAACTTTATGATGTCTTCCCCAATGTCCCGGCGGCAATATTTGCCTTCATACTTAATATTCTCTATCTCTTTGTAAACAATTTCACGCCCTGCCATTATTGCGGAGATTGCTTTTTGATGTTCAGTATTGTTGCAGGAATGTTCAGATGAAACCGTGCAACTATCCTCCGCAGAAGTATTTGCTGTAATCGTCAGAACACGGCCGCCGTTTGTTACAATGTGCTTTGCAGCTGAGTCTGCACGACAGCATGCAGAGTCAGCAACTGCCTCCTTTGTCCCTGAGTGGAAAATTTTTACTGCTCCGCTAAATGTATTGTAATAGAATAAATCATCTCCGTCCATTGGGATGCCCTTTTTGTACTCCTGAGGATAACCGGCGGATACGCAAACAACTGTAAGCGCTCTTTCCGGAGAGATTACAATCTTCTCGCTCCCAAGATTTCCTTTTGCGCAGGCAACCAGATGATGCAGCAAATCTGAATCTATTCTTGTCATAACAGCCTCGGTCTCAGGGTCTCCCATACGAACATTGTATTCAATGACATAAGGGTCTCCTCCGCAGTTAATAAGTCCTATAAAGATAAATCCCTTATAATCAATCTTTTCTTCTTGTATTCCTTTTATGGTAGGCTTTATTATCCTCTCCTCTATTTTTTTCATAAACTCTCCGGTTACAAAGGGAACAGGAGAAACAGCACCCATTCCGCCTGTGTTAAGTCCAGTGTCCCCATCTCCGATTCGCTTATAATCTTTAGCTTCCGGCAGCACAAGATAATCTTTGCCATCTGTCAAGATAAAAATTGATGCCTCTATCCCATTCATAAACTGTTCAATTACAACGGTGTTGCCGGCGACTCCAAATTTTCCCCCTACCATGTTGCGCAACTCTCTTTTTGCCTGCTTTAAATCATCCAAAATCAGCACACCCTTTCCCGCTGCAAGACCATCTGCCTTAAGCACATACGGAGCCTTTAAAGATTCCAGAAACTTATCCGCTTCATCAAGATCGGCAGAGCAAAAGCTTTTAAAAGCCGCCGTTGGAATATGATGCCTTGTCATGAACTCTTTTGCAAACTCCTTGCTTCCCTCCAATCTTGCCCCGGACGCAGAAGGTCCCACAAACAGCACACTCTTTAATGCACTGTCTTCCATAAATTTATCTCTCAGTCCAAGAACAAGTGGTTCTTCCGGACCAACAACAACAATATCAATTTTATTGTCTTGCACTGCGGTTTTTACTGCCGTAAAGTCATTGGGACTGCCGGCAATATTTGTTGCAATTTGCGCCGTTCCCGGATTTCCAGGCATGCAAAATAATTTTGAGCAATCTCTGCTTTGTTTTATTTTCCAAGCAATTGCGTGTTCGCGGCCGCCGCCCCCAAGTACAAGTACGTTCATATTATAAAGTTATAAACTGTCGGGATAATAATTAATTTGTCATAGCTCAATTCTCACGCTGTGCAAGCCCCTGTCTTTTATTTCCTGAAGAACAATTGGCAACGCAACCCAAAGATTCTTAGCACATTTAACAGAATCATGAAATACAATTATAACGCCCGGCTCAAGATATTTTACAACATTTCTTGCACATCCTTTGCCCGTAAGACGCCGATTATAATCCCTGCTGATAATTGTCCAAAGTATTGCATTATAGCGTTCTCCAAGGACGCGAGCCTGATTTGGTCCAATGCGCGCATAAGGCGGACGATAAAGATTTGAATGAATTAAATCTCCCGCCGTATCTATATCGCGCACATAATCGCCAGTCTTCATGCCCCACCCTTTTACATGGCTATATGAGTGATTTCCAACGGCATGCCCTCTCTTTAAAATTTCATTAAACAATTCGGGAAAAAGCTCCACGTTTTTTCCAAGACAGAAAAACGTTGCTTTGGCCCCGTATTTGTCCAACTGATCAAGCACCCAGGGGGTCACCTCAGGACGAGGTCCGTCGTCAAAGGTCAGATAAACCTCGTTCCTGTCATTTGGAAAACTCCAAATGAATTGCGGGAACATTTTTTTGATGAATTTTGGAGGATTAATTTTCATTATGGCAAAAATAATAATAAAAACTTAACTTTGCCCGATATGAGAAGGGCTCTATTGCATGGTGAGATGATTTGATAAGTTTTGCAGATTTTTTGAATATTGAAATTTTTAAATAGCATATTAAAATTTAGGGTATTAGGGCAAACGGTGCTTGTTTGCACAGCGGCATTCTCCCTGTTCCTGTCTTCTTGCCAAAAAGATAAAATCTTGAGCAAGAGCAAAATGGCGGAGATAGTAGGACAGATGTATCTTGCGGACCAGTTTGCAAAACAAAATCCCGAGTTTTCTGCGGCGTCTGATTCTCTGCTTATGTATAAGCCCATTTTTGACAAGTACGGCTGCACTTTGCTTGAATACAGACAATCATTAGCGTACTATCTGGCTGATAAAGACACATATTCCAAGATTCTTAAAAATGCGGAGGATATACTCCAGGCTCAGTTAAATACACTTGGCGGAGGCAGCGGCAGGTACGGCTCGTATCCCGTTATGGATTCTATCAGATTAAGGGGGGGAGATTATGTTGCTTCTAGTCCACATCTTAGAGCTCAGCGATGGCTTGTTGCCCAGGATGAAGATTATTTGTGCAATATTATGGATTCTTTTGCGACCGATGTTCCGCAGAACAGCGAATGGTGGCAGAAAAATGTGAGCATTAATAGAGTTAAAAATTATGTGATGGCTGGCGCTTTGCCGCATAGAACTCAGGGCGGCGCACAAACAAGTCCGATTCAAAGCGGCGTACAGGCTCCAGGCGAGGGAGAGGTTCAATCTGCTGATATTCACATGAGCGCACAAGCCAAGAAGCAGAGGGAAAAATTCAGAAAAGAGCTTCAGAAAGATGGCACTATTAATAGAATTGATGTTATAAACCACGGAAGGCAGCCAGATATGCAGAAAGAAGAGGACAGGAGCAATGCTTTAAAAGAGAGCAGGGACGGAAAAAAATAGGGATTTATCATGAGAAAGATAGCGGCAGATTTACTGTTTACAACGGATACGGCACATAAGAGTTTTGCACCTATTAAGAACGGGTGCGTAACTGTCGGTGACAATGGAGAAGTACTGGAAATAAAGCAGTTAACAAATGTGGAAGTTGCAGCTGCGGCGGACAGAAAGCCGGAAAATACGGCGGCAGGAGAGGTTGAATTTTATAATGGCGTGATTTGTCCAGGGTTTGTTAATGCCCACTGTCACATTGAGTTATCTCATCTTAAAGGAGTGTTTAAAGAGGCCACCGGTATGAGCGGTTTTATCACTCAAATTAACGCGCTCAGGGGAACCGTTGAGAAGCCGGGACGTCTTGCCGCAATGGAAGCCGAGTTTGAAAACTTTTATAATCAAGGAATTGCAGGATGCGCAGATATCAGCAACTGCAATGAAAGTTTTGAGTTCAAGAAAAATTCACCCGTATATTTTAGAACATTCATTGAGTTGTTTGGTTCAGAACCCAAAGATGCACAGGCAGTTTTAAGCAGCGGAATTGCGCTGCAAAATGAGGCTCGCGCAATGGGTCTTGATGCTGCGGTTACCCCCCACTCTTGCTACACCATGAGTCCCGCACTACTGGAAATAGCTGCACAAGAGGGTCTTAAGAGTGGTTATCTTTCATACCATTCACAAGAGAGCCAAGAGGAAGAGGATATGATTATGAAAGGAACGGGCGCATTGGAGGAGAATTATAAAGGGCGCAATCTTTCAACACCTCCGGTTACAGGCACAACTGCTCTTCAATATTTTATTGAAAGACTGCTTAAGTTTTCTAAAAAGCCGGTACGCGGAAGAATAAACCTTGTACACAATGTTGTGATAGGCCAGAAAGCAATAGATTACGCAAGACAAAAACTTGTTGAGCCCTTCTTTACAATTTGCCCGCTTTCAAATATTTTCATTCACAGGGCACTTCCTCCTCTGGATTTAATGAGAAAGAATGAACTTACAATATGCCTTGGAACTGACAGTCTGTCAAGCAATAAGGTGCTCTCAATGGTAGAAGAGATTAAGTGCCTGCAGGAGCATTTTCCTGAAATTCCGCTTGAAGAAATTTTGGGATGGGCTTGCATTAATGGTGCAACCGCCATTGGTAGAGAAAAAGAGCTGGGCAGCATTACCATTGGCAAAAAACCGGGCATTGTTCTGATAGACAAAATCGACTTTAAGAATTTTAAGCTTACAGACGACAGCAAGTCTAAACGTCTTGCCTGACAATATTCCTCCCGATTGGAGCAGATTAAATTAGATTTGATTTGAAATGAATAGATTTAATTTTGGATTATAATCAACAAGTAATATCATGTCAACAAAATTATACAACACAATAATAGTTGGGCCTATTCACAGCAGAAGATTAGGCAGTTCTCTTGGCATTAACGTGCTTCCGGAATTTGGAAAATTCTGCAGCTTTGATTGTATTTATTGTGAGTGCGGATGGAATAAAGATAATCACAATGACAAGAAACTCCCTACTAAAGAGGAAGTTGGAGAAGCTTTGGAAAAACGCTTGAGGGAACTCGATGCGGCTGGGACAAAGGTTGATTCAATAACTTTTTCCGGCAACGGCGAGCCTACTCTTAATCCAGAATTTCCTGAGATTGTAGATATTACCCTTAAGTTGCGTGATGAATTGTATCCTTCCGCAAAAGTTTCCGTACTTACAAATGCCTCACAGGTAGGACGTAAAGAGGTGCGTGAAGCTCTTATGAAGATTGACAATCCTATTCTTAAAATTGATTCTGCAATAAAAGAATATGTAGATTTTATAGACAGACCTTACGCCGCATATTCACTAGATAAAACTATCGAGAATATAAAATTGTTCAAAGGCAATTTCATTTTGCAGACTATGTTTTTGCGCGGCACGGTTGACGGCAAGAGTATTGATTGCAGAAATACCGAGCATTGCAGGAAGTGGATTGAGCTTGTTAAAGAGCTAAAACCTAGAGAGATAATGATGTACACTTTGGACCGCGATACACCCGCTAAAGATTTACAGAAAGTGACTCCTGCTGAGATGGCGGAGATTGCAAAGCCTCTTGTTGATGCGGGCTTTAAGGTTCAAATAAAAGGGTAATCTTGATAGAGCCATGATAATAAAGTAGCAGAATGTTTTATGAGAGTTGTTATTCAGAGAGTTACACGTGCAAAAGTAACAATTGACGGAAATGTCAAAGGGGATATTGGGAAGGGCTTTATGATTCTTGTAGGCATTGGGGAGGATGACGGCGATGAAGATATTGAGTGGCTCACAAAGAAAATTATAAATCTGCGCGTCTTTGATGATGCAGACGGCGTGATGAATCTCCCCATTACTGCCATTGAAGGTAATATTCTGCTAATCAGTCAATTTACCCTTATGGCAATGACCGCAAAAGGAAACCGTCCTTCATACATACGCGCTGCAAAACAGGAAATTTCCGTTCCGATTTATGAAAAATTTATTGTCTCTTTAAGCTCCGCCATGGGTCACGAAATACAAACGGGTACATTTGGAGCAGACATGAAAGTTGAACTTGTAAATGACGGCCCCGTTACTATCCTAATAGACAGCAAGAACAGGGAGTAACGCCAATACAGAAATTCTCTGCAAAATAAAATTTGCAGATATTTAAGAACATCTTAAGTGAATTAAAAGTAGCTGACTGTTTCTCCTTTGAGTATGCTCAGTAAATTATTTGCAAGGCCGCTCGCCCCCAAACGGAATAGTTGCGAGGTGGTCCATTCATTTCCCAGAATACTTTGAGTAATAGCAAGATACGTGATAGCATCTGACGGCGTTTTAACACCGCCGGCCGCCTTAAATCCAACTTTTCTTCCCGTCTTTTTGTAATACGCTTTAATGCATTCGCACATCACAATCGCAGACATAGGAGTTGCAGCCGGTTCCATTTTTCCGGTAGAAGTTTTTATAAAATCTGCTCCCGCCTCCATTGCAAGGAATGAAGCCATTGCAATATTTTCTATACTTACAAGAGCGCCTGTCTCCAGAATAACTTTTAAAGTATTATTCCCGACAGTTTCTTTTATCTCTTTGATTTCATTAAACGCCGCATCATAATTTTCTGCCAGAAAAGCATTGAGAGCCAACACTATATCAACCTCATTGGCTCCGTCTTCTACTGCGCACCTGCACTCCATCTTCTTAACGTTCAGAAAACTTTGAGACGTAGGAAAACATCCGGCAACTGTTGTAATGCCCACTCCGCTGACGCTTAAAACATCTTTTATGGTTTTTGCAAAATTAGGATAAACGCAAATTGATGCAGGGAGCGGGTACTCGGGGAAGTGTGCATTAAAATAATTTACTTTTTTTACCATTGATGCTATCTTCTGCGGGGTGTCCGTTGAGTGCAGAGATGTAAGGTCTATGAAGCTCAGGGATTTTGCAAAGTTCTCCTGGGTCATCATCAGCTGCAAATTACTGCGTACTTCATTCAGCTTTGTATCAATTGCTTGTAAGGTCAGCTCAAATTGATATTTATTCAACAAATTCTCCATGATTATTTCAATATTGCTATTAAAAAAATTTATCTTAGTTCTGCTTTAAATTCTTTTTTAAATGTCTCCAGCAACTTCATCATGATAGCCTCAACCGCTTGGTCTGTAAGAGTTCTGTCAGGATCCTGCAAAACAAAATTAATAGCATACTGTTTCTTGCCCTCCGGAATCTTATCCCCAGTATAAACATCAAACAAAGAAATCTCCTTAAGCACCTTACGTTCAACAGCATAAGCCGCCTTGCGAATATCCGCAAATGGAACATCATAATCCAGCAGCAAAGCCAAATCCCTTCTAACTTCCGGATACTTAGGTAGTTCCGTGAATGACATATGGTTATTCTTTACCTTCTTAAGCAGCACATCCCATGAAATCTCTGCCGCATATACTTTCTGCTTGATTCCAAATTTACGTAATAAAGAGGGTGATACAGTGCCCATTATAGCAATCTCTTTTCCGCCCTGGACTTTGTATGACAGACAGTCTGAGAAGATGTCCGCCGACACCCCGCAATAATCCAAATCTTTAAGTTCTACTCCAAACTTACTAAGCAACAGCTCCATATAGCCTTTCAATGAGAAATAATCTCCGGCAACCGTGCAGTTTCTCCATCCTTTCTGACCCTCTCCGGTGATGAACATTGCAAACTTAGGACGCTCTATATAAGCCTTTAGCATGCTCTTTTCTTCCTCCGTTTTTACGTAGTCCGGATTGAAAGAGTACACATTTCCAAGTTCATACAGTTTAAGTTCAGTCTGCTGACGATGAATGTTATACGCAATTACTTCCAGTCCGTTAAGAATTAAAGTCTGCCTCATGCAGTTCAAATCTGAACTTAGTGGATTGTAAATCATCACACAATTTTTGCGCGGATAAGTCACAAGAGAATCGTAATAATCGCTCTTAGTCAGAGAGTTATTCATCATCTCCATAAATCCGTTTGCGGAAAGATATTCTGATGCAAGCATTCTTATTCTCTCCGGATCCGGTTTTGGAGCAACATTAACAGAGCTTACCATGTGCTCCGGAAGGTCCACGTTGTTATAACCGTAAATTCTCAGAACATCCTCAACCACATCACATTCCCTGTATACGTCAACTCGGTAGGTGGGCACTTTAACAGTGCATCCCTCCGGGGTGGAATTCACAAATTCCATATCCTGGTACTCCAATATTTTCTTTATTGTATCGGCCCCGATTTTCTTTCCTATCAGCGCCTCCATTCTTGCATAATTCAGCTCTACAATTTTTTTCTCGACAGGTTTTGAAACGATATCTTCTATCTTTCCGACAACCTCACCGCCAGCAAGCTCCTGCACCAATAGCGCAGCGCGCTTAAGTGCATAAAGAGTGATTGCAGGGTCACATCCTCTCTCATATCTGAAAGAAGCATCTGTCTTTAATCCGTGACGCTTAGAAGTTTTTCTTACGCTTGTAGGGTTAAAGTATGCGCTCTCCAAAAAGACAGTAGTTGTCTCATCTTTAACGCCGCTGTCGAGACCTCCAAAAACTCCAGCAATACACATAGGCTCCACTGTATTGCAAATCATTAAGTCCCTGTCTGACAGTTCTCTCTCTATATCGTCCAATGTTGTAAATTTTGTTCCCTGCTTGCAGAAATCCACTACAATCTGACCGCCTTTAATCTTTGAGGCGTCAAATGCGTGCATTGGATTTCCTATCTCCATCATCACAAAATTTGTTATGTCCACAATGTTATTAATTGGGCGCAAACCAATTGAAAGCAACTTGCTCTTAAGCCATTCCGGAGACTCTTTAACTTTCACATTTTTAAGTGTGACGCCGCTATAACGTGGTGCAGCATCCCCTTGTCTTACAGTAACTTTTATAGGTGCAACATTACCGGTGCCTGCGGCGGAATTGCAATTTGCACATGTTTCTTCTGATCCTTCTTTGAACGCGTCAACTGAAGGAAAAGTTGTCTCTCCTCCTAAGTTATTGAGTTTCAGATAAGCTGCAAGGTCACGCGCAACACCTATATGAGATGCCGCATCAATTCTGTTAGGAGTTATATCAACGCTATAAACAGTATCCGACTTTAAGTGAAAATAATCTTTGGCCGGTGTACCAACCTTTGAATCAGCCGGTAATATCATAATACCGCTATGGTCCGCACCTACTCCAAGTTCATCCTCAGCACATAACATTCCAAAAGACTCGACGCCGCGGATCTTGGATTTCTTAATCTTAATTTCCTCCCCGCCCATAACAAGTCTCGTTCCAAGGGTTGCAAGCATAACCTTCTGACCTGCAGCTACATTTGGAGCTCCGCAAACAATCTGCAAAGGATTTTCCCCTCCTCCAATATTGACCTTTGTTATATGCAAGTGATCGGAATTAGGATGCGACACACACTCCACAACCTCCGCCACAATAACACCGGCAAGCCCTCCCGGAATTTCTTCCGTTTCCTCCTGCGATTCAACCTCCAAACCGATACTATTAAAAACCTTGCCTAGTTCGCCGGGAGTCAAGTCAAACTTGACATACTCTTTCAACCAATTATAAGATATATTCATATTCTTCTAAAATTATCATTCAAAAATTGATTCAACAAATGCCTTTTTATCAAAGATTTGCAAATCCTCAACCTTCTCCCCCACTCCCACAAACTTCACAGGAATCTGCAGCTCATTTGCAATTCCTATTACAACTCCGCCTTTTGCCGTGCCGTCTAACTTAGTGACAGCCAATGCAGTAATCTGTGTTGCCTTGGAGAATTCCCTTGCCTGAATAAAAGCGTTTTGCCCAGTTGAACCGTCGAGAACTAAAAGAACTTCCTGCGGCGCATCCGGCACAACCTTGCGCATGACGTTCTTAATTTTAGTCAGTTCATTCATCAAATTTACCTTGTTTTGCAAACGGCCCGCCGTGTCAATCAACACAACATCAGCATTTTGCGCAACTGCAGAATAAACTGTATCATAAGCAACTGCAGCGGGATCAGAGCCCATCTGCTGTTTCACTATCTCCACGCCTGACCTATGTGCCCAAATATCAAGCTGTTCCACAGCCGCCGCACGAAACGTATCAGCCGCTCCAAGAACAACTTTCTTCCCCTGAGTCTTAAGCTGAGCGGCAATCTTTCCAATTGTTGTTGTTTTCCCAACGCCGTTAACTCCTACAACCATAATAACATACGGCTTCTTATTAAAATCAAATATCTGAGCCGCATCACCGACAGCGGGTGAAGTATTAAGCATATCCTCAATCTCCTCCTTAAGCACCTGCATCACCTTATCTGTACCTACAACTTTCTCTTTCTCAACGCGTTTCTGCAACCGCCCAATAATTTTGGATGTAGTATCAATGCCCACGTCAGAGGCAATAAGCGCCTCTTCAATTTTATCCATCACCTCCGCATCAACGCTCACCTTCCCAAAAATTGCACAGGAAATGCGCTCCAGCAATCCGTGTCGCGTCTTAGTCAATCCCAGTTCCAGCCCTGTGCTGCTAGAAGATTCTTTCTTCTTATGTGAGAAAAGTCCCATAGGGCGCAAATTTAACAAAACATTTGCCCGCACGCAAGCAGACATCGCTTGCCAGCCTAGAAAAAGAAGCAAAAAAAAACTCCCGTGAATTTCACGAGAGTTATTTTTTCGCCTCCGGTTTCGCCGTAATTAACGGCAGTATCCCAAAAAATTAGTTCTTCTTTCCGGCAAGAAAATCTTTCTCTTTGCCGATTGGAACCATCTCCTCCTCAAAATAGTAGGAACCTGTTTTCTGAGACTTGACCATGCGAATGCATTTTACAACGTTTTTAGTTTGTGACTTGTCACCGCTAAATGTTGCTACTACTTTCTTTGCCATCTCTTATATTGTATTTGTAATTTGACTTTCCGACCGTTTAATAATCTTAATTAGATGACCGCACAGGCATTTGAAACTGATTGCGTTAGGCCGTTCTAATCTTAATTAACTGACCGCTCAAAGTTTGTTTATTTAACTTCTCTGTGAAGCGTAACTCTCTTAAGATAAGGGTTATACTTTTTACGCTCCAAACGTTGAGTAGTATTCTTTTTATTTTTTGTTGTGATGTATCTGCTCATTCCGGGTACACCGCTTTCTCTCTGCTCTGTGCATTCTAGAATCACCTGGATTCTGTTATCTTTCTTAGGCATTTTTTATCTCCTTTTCTTTTTTAGTTCTCGATAGATTTTGTATTTATTTAATTTCCACCAAATTATACGATATCTACGTAACCTTTTTCCATTGATTTTCTTAGAACAGCCTCAAGACCATTCTTGTTGATGTTTCTGATTCCTGCAGCAGAAACTTTAAGAGTAACGAATCTGTGCTCGCTCTCCAACCAGAATTTCTTCTCTCTAAGATTTGGAGCAAACTCACGCTTGCTGCGTTTTTTAGAGTGGGAAACATTGTTTCCAATCATTCTCTTCTTACCTGTGACCTGACAAACTTTTGCCATAACTATCTAATTTTTATAATTTTCTTTTGAGGGGTGCAAATATCTGATTTTTTTTCCAAAATCACAAATTTAATTAAATGTGCCTTACCCCCTTTAATAATCTGCTCCACCTTATGTTAGATGGAAAATGCTTTGAATTATCCTTTGACCACCATACAATTGAAGGAGTTCCTACAATGTGGTCTTCAGGTACAAAGCCCCAATATCTGGAATCCAAGGAGTTGTGTCTGTTGTCTCCCATCATCCAGTAGTAATTTTGTTTAAAAGTATAAGTGGTTGCTGCCGTTCCGTTTACAAGAATCTGATTTCCTTTTACATCCAGCTTGTTGCCTTCATAAGAGGTAATTAGCCTGTAATAGAAAGGAAGAGTGTTCATGTTCAAATGCACAGATGCTCCTTTGCGCGGTATCCAGATTGGTCCGTAATTGTCTCTGGTCCACTTAACTGTTTCTGTGAACGGGAAAAGCATAATCGGCGAATCCGGATAATCCGGCGGATAGTTATCTATGTTTTCCTGTATGGACACAACTATCGGGAGCTTGCTGACAGTTGCTGCATCTTCTTTAGTAAGAGGGAGATCCGCATATCCTGGGAGAGATGAATCAAAATATACATCCGCCAGATTTATATTAAGTTCATCCAATATCCTGGAATTTATCTGATCTCCTTTTGTCTTAACTATGTAAGAGCTTTGCATTCCGGCGTGCGCCTTCTCGGCAACGCCATTTACAAACACCTGCCCATTAATTACCTGCAACACATCACCTGCAACCGCTACGCACCTCTTTACGTAATTATCTTTCTTGTCTCTTGGGCGAACAATCAAAGGTCCGTACGATGTACTAACAAAATTGCGGTCATTATTATTTAACCGTACTATCTGATAATAATCTGCCTGCGGATCTTTCTTTAAAACTGTATCTCCGTCCGGGAAAGCAAACACTACAATATCATCTCTTTTAACATGTCCAAAGCCCTTAAGTCTGCGGTACTTATTCTCTATTAATGTAGAATAAGACTCTTTGCCGGAAATAGGCATTGTGTTATGTACCAGCGGAACAGAAAGAGGAGTTTCAGGAACTTTTGGTCCGTAAGCCACTTTAGAAACAAACAGATAATCTCCCGTGAAAAGCGTTTTTTCCATTGAAGATGAAGGAATTGTGTATGCCTCAAACCAGAAGATTTTTATTACCATCGCGGCAATCACCGCAAAGATAATAGCATCCACCCAGTCCAACACCACATTAGTTGCGGTGTGTTCCGGAACTGCCTTCTTTCGCTTCCAAAAGGCCCAGTGCACCTTCTTTGTGATGTATATGTCAAAAATTATTGGAAGGCCAAAAAGCCACCAATAGTTTCCGAGCCATATAACCCACAAAAGGTACACGCCGCCCCATACGGCAAATTTAAACCATTTATTTCTGCAAGGGTCCATCTCCGTAAAAATTTAGGAGAGAACTATTTAAGAGATTTTATAACTGTCTCAAACGCTTTGGGATTATTCATTGCAAGATCTGCAAGAACCTTGCGATTAAGACCAACATTGTTCTTGGCAAGCTTGCCAATGAACTGTGAATAAGTCATACCGTAAGCGCGGGCTGCAGCGTTAATTCTTTGAATCCAAAGAACCCTGTAGCTCTTTTTCTTATCCTTTCTGTCATTGTAGGCATAAGTCATTCCCTTCTCAAGAGTATTCTTGGCTACGGTGTAGACGTTAGCTCTTGCGTGGAAATTGCCTTTGGTCTGTTTTAAAATTTTTTTACGGCGTGCATGTGATGCAACCGAATTTGAACTTCTTGGCATAATAAAAAAAATTTTATGAACGTCAGCGCTCTCTCCTTAGAGGCTTTATCAGCTGAACGCTCTGTTAATAATTAATTGTTAATTAAGAAAGTATCAGCTTCTTTACTCTCTTCTCATCTGTTTTGGCTACAATGCCTGAATAACACAGATTCCTTTTTTGCTTAGTAGTCTTCTTTGTAAGAATGTGACTGTGAAAAGCATGCTGTCTTTTTACTTTGCCCGATCCGGTAAGCACAAAACGCTTTTTGGAACCGGAATTGGTTTTTAATTTTGGCATATTATTAATTTTTTTTAATTGGTGCTATAATCATACTCATTCTCTTGCCCTCCAACAGAGGCATCTTCTCCGCCTTGCCAAACTCCTCAAGTTCAAGAGCAAAGCGCAGCAGAAGTTTTTCTCCCTGCTCAGAGAACACAATTGAACGTCCCCTAAAATATACAAAAGCTTTAACTTTATCGCCATCCTTAAGGAACTCTTTTGCGTGGTTAAGCTTAAACTGAAAATCATGCTCATCAGTTTGCGGCCCAAAGCGCAACTCTTTGAGTTCCTGCTTGGAAGCATTGGCTTTCATCTCCTTGGCCTTCTTCTTTTGCTGATAGACGTACTTCTGGTAGTCTATAATTTTGCAAACCGGCGGGACTGCACTATCCGCAATCTCCACAAGGTCAAGCTCCAGGTCATGCGCCATTTTAAGTGCCTCAGTTATAGAGTAAACCTTCTGCTCGGGTACATTATCTCCAACTACCCTAACTTCCGGAACTCTAATCTGTTCATTACATCTTGGCCCCTGCTCTTCCCTTCTTTGGAAGCGCGGATTAAATCTTCTGTCGCCGGAAGGCCTGTTGTTACCATTGGCATTTCCGGTTCCTGCCGGTTTGTAAAAGTGATTGGCTCCTTGGGGTTTATGGAACCCCCCAAAGTGCGGCTTTGGTTTAAATGGTGCGATAAATTTGTCCTCCTATATTAAATTAAACATTCTTTTATTTATCATATTCTCGACAGCTCCATAACAGCACTGTCGTGATTATAATCATTTACTAATCAGTTGGCTTGGCAGGTTCACCCAACTCTTCTTTTACCTTATCCTGAATGAATCTTGCAAACTCTGCAAACTTCATTATACCAAGGTCTTTACCCCCCTGCTGTCTTACAGATACCGTATCTGCGCCCATCTCTTTCTCTCCAACTATCAGCAAAAAAGGCATCTTCTTAAGTTCATTCTCTCTAATACGCTTACCTATAGTCTCATTACGGTCATCAAGCGCGGCGCGAATTTCGGAATTTTTCAGAGAATTACAAACTTTTTTTGCATAATCATTGAATTTCTCCCCTACAGGAAGAACCACGCACTGATCCGGAGTAAGCCATAAAGGCAGATTGCCGGCAGTATGTTCCAGAAGGACAGCCACAAAGCGCTCCATAGAGCCAAAAGGTGCACGGTGTATCATAATTGGGCGGTACTTCTTGTCATCGGCTCCGGTGTATTCCAAGCCAAACCTCTCAGGCAAATTGTAATCTACCTGAATAGTGCCCAGCTGCCACTGGCGGCCTATTGCATCCTTAACCATAAAGTCCAGCTTTGGTCCATAGAATGCCGCTTCACCATATACAACCTTGGTCTTCAAGCCCTTCTCGGCTGCTGAATCAATTATGGCCTTCTCTGCTCTTTCCCAGTTCTCATCTGAACCAATGTATTTGCTGTGGTCCACTTTATCTCTCAAAGAAATTTGAGCGGTGTACTGGTCAAACTTAAGAGTTTTAAAAATGTAAAGCACAATGTCAATGACCTTGCAGAACTCATCATGCAGCTGGTCCGGCCTTACAAACAAATGGGCATCATCCTGTGTAAAACCGCGCACTCTTGTAAGTCCGTGCAATTCACCGCTTTGCTCATATCTGTAAACTGTTCCAAACTCTGCATATCTTAAAGGAAGATCCCTGTAAGAACGAGGCTTTGTCTTATAGATTTCACAGTGGTGAGGGCAGTTCATAGGCTTAAGCAAAAACTCCTCTCCCGGCTGCGGGGTTGTAATTGGGCGGAATGAATCCTTTCCGTATTTTGCCCAGTGTCCGCTGGTTACGTAAAGTTCCTTCTGTCCGATATGCGGTGTAATTACAGGCAGATAGCCGTAATTAGTTTGCACTTTTCTTAAGAAATTTTCCAGACGCATTCTTAGCTCGGCTCCTCTTGGCAACCACAATGGAAGACCCGGTCCTACCTTTGCGCTAAATGCAAACAGTTCAAGATCTTTGCCCAGTTTTCTGTGGTCTCTTTTCTTTGCCTCTTCAAGTACTTTAAGGTACTCATCAAGCATAGATTTTTTAGGGAATGTGATACCGTAAACTCTGGTAAGCATCTGTCTCTTTTCATCTCCTCTCCAATACGCTCCGGCAATTGAAGTAAGTTTAATTGCCTTAATAACAGAGGTATCCATGATATGCGGTCCGCGGCACAAGTCCGTAAATTTTCCGTTTGTATAAAAAGATATTGTACCGTCCTTTAAATCATTAATTAGCTCCAGCTTGTACTGATCATTCTTATGTGTGAAATAATCCAAAGCCTCCGCCTTTGTAACATCCTTGCGCTCAAATTTTTCTCCTGTACGCGCAAGTTCAAGCATCTTATCCTCAATCTTCTTTAAATCTGCCTCCACAATCACCTTGTCACCAAGGTCAATGTCATAGTAGAAGCCGTTCTCTATTGCAGGTCCTATTCCAAATTTTACTCCGGGATAAATGGCCTCAAGAGCCTCTGCTAAAAGGTGAGAAGATGAATGCCAAAAGGCTAGCTTGCCCTCATCGTCATCCCACTTGTTAAGCTTAATAGCTGCATCATTTTCAATTGGTTGACGCAGGTCCATAACCTGACCGTCGACAGAGACAGACAACACCTCTGCGGCTAGACGGGGACTGATGCCTTCTGCAATTTGATAACCCGTTACGCCTTTTTCAAAGTCCTTTACACTCCCGTCCGGAAATGTAATTTTAATACTGCTCATAATTTTAATTTTAAGATATTTTGCGTCCGCTGTCTTACCATGACACCAGTCCGCTCCTCTTTAAGGGGGCACAAATCTACAAATTTTATATCTTTGTGCCAAATAAGATACCCAGCAGCAGAACTCATTGCTAAAGATTCTTAACAAAAGAGTCAGAAACTGTCGGGAACTAAAAGAGAAATAAAGAAGGGAAATAAAGAAGAGGTAAAAAAGAACTATAGATAGAGGGGAAATAAATAACTTAAGATATGGAAGATTTGAACAACAACATGGGAACTCCTGTTAAGGAGACGGGAAAATTGAGCAGCGCATCTTTGGACGGACTGCTGCTTGCGCTTGTGACAATTGTGTGCTCTGTAATTAGCTCGCTTGGAGTAAGCGGAGGTTTTGTTGGAGTGCTTATTTGGATTATTAAACTTGTAGCCACAATTTGGGTGCTTCTGTATTTTATGAAGAAGTACTCTTTGAAGCACGCAAGTATTTTTGGAGAAACAACTTATAATCAAGTATTCAGCTACGGTTTTTTGGTTTCACTTCTTTCTGCTGTTGTAATTGCCTGCTTTATGTTCTTGAGCGTCACGGTTTTATTTCCGAATTCAGTTTCTGACGCAATGCAGATGGTTCAGGAAAAATTTGACCAGCAGGGTTCTATGGGCGAGGAGCAGGAGAATGCTATTAGCGCAGTGCTGAACAATCTCCCTACAATTCTGACATTTGGAATGTTGATCTGGTGTACGATTTTTGGTCTGATTGTTTCTGCAATCATTGCAAGTTCTGTTAAGCAACTGCCCGGCGCAAGTTTCCCTGGCGGTTTTAATCCCGAAAGTTTTACGCAGAACAATGCGGATACGATGCTGAACAATGTTGATGGCGCAACGCAAAGCAACAATGGCGGACAAGGCACAGAAGAGCCTAAAAGTGTGGAACATGTAAATGCAGAAGATGCCGGAACAGCAAATCCGGAAGATACTGCAAAACCTTCTGAGCCAAAAGTTGAAAAGGAGGATGAAAGCAGGTTTATCCCGGGCGGCGACAAACCTGAGGATCCAAATGAAAAATACATGCCTAAGGAGTAATGGACATATCAATTGTTATATCACTTTTTAATGAGAAGCCTTCCTTGGCGGAACTAGTTGCTGGCATTGATAACTCCCTGAAAGACACCGATCTTTCTTATGAGATTGTTATGGTTAATGACGGCAGCACAGATGGCTCCTGGGAGGAGATTGAGAGGCTGGCGGCAGAGAGGAAAAATGAAAGCGGGAATGGGAATATCCACGGGATTTGCTTCCGCAGAAATTACGGAAAGTCCGCGGCGCTGTATAATGGTTTTGCTCAGGCAGTTGGAGACGTTGTAATTACGATGGATGCCGATTTGCAAGATGATCCGCACGAGCTTCCGGAGCTGTACAAGATGATTAAAGATGATGGCTATGATCTTGTAAGTGGCTGGAAAAAAAAGAGATACGATAATAAGTTCACAAAGAATATCCCTTCTAAAATCTATAATGCTACAGCCCGCTGGGTGACAGGTATTCAGCTGCATGACATGAACTGCGGCCTTAAAGCCTATAGAAATGAGGTAGTTAAGAATATTGAGGTTTATGGAGAGATGCACCGCTACATTCCGTATCTGGCTAAGAATGCAGGGTTTGCAAACATTGGGGAGAAAGTTGTTCATCACAACAAGCGCAAATACGGAAAGAGCAAGTTTGGACTGAACAGATTTATAAATGGTTACTTGGATTTGCTGAGCTTGTGGTTTTTGCAGAAGTTTGGAAAGAAGCCGATGCA
>DAONEN010000021.1:0-4415 GCA_035403105.1 Candidatus Egerieousia sp.
GATTTAAAATTAGAACGATTAACATCAATCAGCGCAAAATGAAATTTGCCGTCCACAATCTTATAAAGAATATTCTCTTTATTGTAATCATTATGTGTTATATGGTGTCTGTGCAAATCCACACAATACACTGCAAATGCCTTAATAAATCGCTTTAATAATCCTATCTTTTGAGGATTCTCATCATAAAAATCCAAATTCAGCAATTCTCCAATTGGCTTATAATCAGAATATAAGCAGATATAATATCCTGTATGGAAAATACCATGCAAGCACAGCTCAATATATCCTATTGGAGCAGGAGTTTCAAACCCTAAATCCAAAAGTCTCAAAGAATATTCATAAGAGCGCTTTGCTTTTGACGGACGAAGAAAAGTATAAACCACTCTGTTAAATTCTGTAGGTTTCTTAAACTTTTTTACTACAAGTTGCACTCCGTTAACGGTCACCTTCTCCACAATGTTCCTGTAGTTGCGATAAACCCTGTCGGGAGTATAATCATGCTTACAGATGTTCTTGATAAAATCTGAAAATATCTCATACCTAGGATTTACAACAACCCTTGTAACTTTCATCCTGCCCTCTATATTATTTAGTGATGAATGCATGCAGCACTTTTAACTTATCAATATAACATCTATGTACAAAAATTTAGCCGCCAATTTGACTCTTAGGGTTTTAGAACAAAAGCGTAGATAAATAGACAATAAAAAAAGCCGCTTGTTTAAAGCGGCTTTTTATTATTAAAATATCGTTAATTACTCTATAACGACGCAGCGATTAAGTCTGCTTGCCTTAGGGCTGTATTTATCAGTTCCACCTATAGACTGTTTAACCAGCTTATCCTTGCTGATACCATACTTGTTAACAAGTAGATCATAAACCCTATTCATTCTGTCAACACCTAGCTTATCATTGATCTTCTTAGAACCAGTTGCGCTGTCTGCGCTTCCTGTAACTGTGAATGTATGATTAGAATCAACCTTCATAGCGTTCTTTACATAGAAATCAAGATTCATTAGCTGAGTCTCATCAAGAGTTGACTTGCCAAGAGAAAAGAACAAAGCAACTGGAGTAGCTGACTTTGTGTCTGTTCCGTTAACAACAACCTCTTTTACAGGGCGATTGTTAGCATCGTTCAAGTCTTTCTGAAGCTGAGAATTCTTAGCGTTAGCTGCTGCAATAGCATCGTTAAGATCTTTAATCTTATTGTTATAAGGAGTCACATCAGTTGCTAGATGAGCGCGTGAGAAATCTCTTACTCCGAATTGATATGCAAGACCTAGAGTAGCGGTTCCAATATATTCCTGACGAGACATAGAAGCCTCACCGTCAAATGCTTGGTTAACATAAGTCTGGCTAAGATCTAGAGTGACGTCCAAACCTTTAGCTACGCGGAACATACTGTAAATACCTGCTGTAGCAGCCAGTTTATAGTTGCCGTGATGAGAGCCCTTATAAACATCTTTGGCAGCTGCATGAGCAATACCACCACCTACATAAGGTGCGATATCCCAAAGTCTGTCTGAACGATATCCGCTGATGGCATTGGAAATGTTCCACATTAAATCACCGTGAACATACCAAGTGTTAAATTTCTGAGTATAGCCGTTGTCAGAAGTACCATCCGCATAAACGCTATTCTTAGAAGATGTCCAGCCTTTCTGAGAAAGACCGTTATAAGATAATCTTAAACCAACGCATGGGGTTACCCATTTGCCTAAATAAACATTCAAAGCTGGAGCCATTCTCTTAGTGAAGCTAAGATTGCAATCCTCCTCGCCCTGATAGTAGTTAACACCACCGGCAACACCTAAAAAGACGTTATCGAACAAACGATTGGTCTCATAAGGGCCCCTCTTAGTCTGAGCCTCAGTTCCCCTTACTGACTGAGCAGCAACTGAAGAAACCGCGAAAGCGCAAACCGCAACTGTTAAAAATAATTTCTTGAAGTCCATTTTAAAAAATTTTAGTTTATAAATAGTTTCTATGTTAAATCTAATCAACTAAAGGATACCGCTTCATGCAAAAAACAGCGGACACCCCCGCATGCCAAAGATATAATTATTTTTCCCAAACACAAAACAAATTTACACCTTTTGATGCCTGAAAATGACCTATTTCCCTTTGGGGTTCATAATTATCTCCGTTCTATTCTTGTTGTTTACAAGCAGTTGCGCAATTTTCTGTACAGTTTCCTTTGTTACGTTTTTGTTAATCAGCGCATCTGAATCACTCATATCCTTACCCCAAGAGTAATATTCTTCTATAAGATTCATAAAGTATGAAATTCGCTTCTTGTTTTCCGGAATATTTTTCTTAAAACTTTCAACTGTTTTTGTAAGCTCCTCATCTGTAGGACCATTCGCGGCCAAACTTTCTATGCCTTTATGTACCTTTTCAATCAAATCTTTTGACTTTTCATACTGAGTCTGGAATGTAACATTGAAATTGTAACGCTCATTAGGACCGAATGAAATATAACCCTCAACAGAAGGACTGTATGTACCGCCATTTTCTTCTCTTAAGCTTTCTATATATCTCATCTCCAAGATGTAACTCATTGCTCTCAACTGGATTAAATTATCTTTTGTATTCTGAATAGGCCCTGTATAGTAGATAGCGGCAGAGGTCTGAGGGTTCTTCATATCAAAATCAAATACATCTTCATGCATTCCGGGAGCCATAAACATCTTATGGTTTACGTAATTACGGGCAACTTTTGATTTTACAGGAAGAGCCCCTAAATACTTCTCAACAAATGGCTTAATCTCCTCTGGCTTAAAGTCACCTCCAATGTATACCTCACTTCCCGCTGCATCTCCAAATAGCATATCCAAACCGTTCTTAATTCCTGCAGCGCTAACCTTGCCAAGCAAATCACTTCCAAAGAAGAAATGCCTTGGACTATTATTGTTTGCAACCTTTTCATTCTCCTCAGAGAAACGGAAATCAGGGTTACTGCCTAGATTTGAGGCAATTGATTTCATCTGAGACATGGATGTTTCAAACTCGGCAGCATCACATCTTGGCTGAGTGTAATACAAGTACACCAACTGCATCATGGTCTCCAAATCTTTTGAGGAGCCACTACCTACAACTCCGCTAGTTAAAGGACCTACAGTATTCGCGACAGATACGTCTTTGCCGGCAAGGATTTTATCCAGCTTGCTTTGGCTAAACTTGGAAACTCCGGCATTTTGCTGATAAAAAGCCTGAACATTCTCTTCAAAGTTTGGAAGAATATCTATTGGTAATATTGACATACCACCCTTCTGCTCTAATTTAAATGATATCTTATCTTTTTGAATATCTGTAGGATATAGATGCACCTTAACACCGTTGCTAAGTGTCCAAGTTTTTGAACCGGCAAATCCCGACTCCTCTTTTTTAACTTTCCCGCCCTTAACTGCAGAGGCATTAATAAGAGGCTCATTGACTGCATTTGCTGCAATAGGCTTTAATTCAGCCGCATATCCATCATTATAAGAGGCAAGAACTTCTGCATCTGTCGGGATATTAATACCATCTTTCTTATGACAAGCATAAAGAACAACGTTGTTCTCCTTGCTTACCAGACCCTTTATCATCATGTTAAGTTGCTGCAGGGTAATCTGGGGAATGTATTGCTTTACAATCTCGTTCATATATACGGGATCTACGTATGGCTCTTGCTCCAAGAAGTAATTAACATATTGCATTGCAAGCTGGCCGTTTGTTCTTGTTGCGGCTTTATCTGCAGCAGATTGATAACTTCTTAGTATATTGGCTTTTGCACGATCCAACTCTTCTTGGGTAAAACCAAACTGACCAGCCTGACGCATAAGCTTTACCAGATCTTTTACGGTAGCCAAACCTTTGTCATCTTTTGGCATTGCATAGAAAATCAGACCGTCCATTATGGTTGCAAGTTGCACATAGGCGGCACCTGCATCTGAGAAAACAGAGCCTGGCTCTTTTGCGGCATCGGAGAATCTTTCCCCTAACATACTGCTCATAAGATCCTTACTAAGGTTAAGAGCCTGATACAAACCTAGCGGCTTGTACTGGTTGGGAATAGGTTCTTGTTTTATCACAATATTAACACTAGTTGCACCCGTTTCAGGGTCAGAGAAAACATTAACAAGAGGTTCTGTATTATCAGGAACTTTGACTGTCTCTTTTACGGGAGGATTTTCCTTCTTTGGAATAGCACTGAATAATTCCTTGATTTTATTCTCCACATAATTTACATCAACATCACCTACTACAATAATTGCCTGGTTAGCAGGATAATACCACGTTTGATAAAAAGAGACAAGCTCTTTTGGATCAAAACCTAATATGCATTTATCATCACCAATAATATTGCAGTCGGCATACTTTGTCCCTTTAAACAAAATTTTTCTTTGCTCTTCTGACTGACGCCTTGATGC
>DAONEN010000021.1:4515-30459 GCA_035403105.1 Candidatus Egerieousia sp.
CTTGACAAGGCTGTCGAGCTTAATTGGATCTTGTGGATTGAGCAACATGCTCTGTCCAAAAGAAACTGTCGCAATGCAAATAGCGAGCAACAGTGTACATAATTTTCTCATATTGTTTTATTATAAATGTGTTTGCTGTTTTTAACGAGTTTATTTGAACTCTGGTCTTAAATTTGATACAACCCTTTACAAAAATAGTACTAAAAGAAGAAAAACAAAATATTTTATAAATAACTATCATTAAATTAATATAGTATGAAGAGAATTTATATGATTTCGTTAGCCGCGGCTGCGGCATGTACCGCATTATTGGCGAGCGGGACAAAGAGCTGCGCGCAGGAGAATAGCAAGCAAAATTATGTTGAGGTTCAGACAAGGTGCGAGAGGGAAATCACACCGGATGAAATTTACATGAGCATAACTATTAATGAGAAGGATTCAAAAGGCAAGATAACTGTGGAGCAGCAGGAGAAAAAAATGATTTCAGCACTAAAGGGAGTTGGAATTGATGTTGAGAAAAATCTGACCGTTGATGACATAAACAGTGATTTGCAAAAATATTTTCTTAGGAAGAGTACCATATCAGCGTCTAAATCATATACTTTAAAGGTCAAAGATGCTGCCGATCTTGGAAAAGCACTCCAAACCTTGAATGATGCAGGCATTTCCGATGTCAACCTTCAGAAAGCCCAGGTATCACAGACTCTGCAAGAAAAAACAAAAAATGAACTTTATGCGGAGGTAGCAAAAAAATCCAAGGAAAATGCAACAACAATGATTGAAACTGTTGGCGGAAAGGTTGGAAAAGTCATCTACGCACAGACATATAATTCATACCAAAGAGCATATTCAAACATAGCTCTTATGAGCAAAGCCATGGCCGTTGATAACGCAGAACCGGAGGAGGAAACCACGCTGCAGATGGATAAAACCACAGTTTCTGTAACTGCCACATTCAGATTTGCCATTGAATAGGTTTCCCGTTTTACGCAAGGTAACAGGCTCATGCGCATAGAAAATGTAGATTTATAGCATATTACTTATAGAAAATTGCATTTTCACAATAAATAATTATCTTTGCAACCCGCTTTTAGAAGTATGCAAACTCTCTTAAGCGGGCTGTACTGTTTCATGAGTATTTTTTCCTATGTGCCGTACAGCAATAGTATTTATTAACAATAAAATAACACAAAATGTTAAAGAGTTATGAAACCGTTTTCATTGCAACTCCCGTTTTGTCTGAACCTCAGATGAAGGAAACGGTGTCCAAGTATGTTTCCCTAATCAAGGAGAACAAGGGCGAAGTTGTATATGAAGAGGACTGGGGGCTAAAGAAATTAGCTTACCCTATCCAGAAAAAGACTTCAGGTTTTTATCACCTGGTTGAGTTTAAAGCAGAACCTGCTTTTGTAGAAACGTTAGAAACTCAGTATCGTCGTGATGAGAGAATCATCAGATTTCTGACATTTGCAATGGACAAGTACGCTGTTGCCTATGCAGAAAGAAGAAGAGCTAACAGAGCCGCCAAGAAGAATGAAACACAAAAGGCGGAGAAACCTGCAGCTAAAGAAGAAACTGCTAATAAAGAGTAATTTGGGAGGATATAATTATGGCAAACAAAGTAGAAGTAAATGCAGATATCCGTTATCTAAATCCGGTTACTGTAGAAGTTAAAAAGAAAAAATATTGCCGTTTTAAGAAAGCCGGCATTAAATACGTCGATTATAAAGACGCTGAATTTTTAAAGAGATTCCTTAATGAGCAGGGAAAAATTCTTCCTCGCCGTTTAACCGGAACTTCTTTGAAATTCCAGAAGAAAGTGGCTCAGGCTGTTAAGCGTGCTCGTCACCTTGCCCTGCTGCCTTACGTAACAGACTTGTTGAAATAATAAGGAGGAGAGAAGATGGAAGTAATATTAAAAGAAGACATCCGCAAAGTAGGACATAAAGACGATCTTGTAAAAGTTAAGAATGGATATGCTAATAACTATCTGATTCCTAACGGTCTTGCTATTGCAGCCACAGAATCTGCAAAGAAAGTTCTTGCAGAGAACACAAAACAAAGAGCACACAAAGAGGCTAAGCTTGTTTCTGATGCTACCGCTCTTGCAGAGAAACTTAATGTTGTTAAAGTTACAATACCTACAAAGGTTAGCGCAACCGGAAAGATTTACGGTTCTGTAAACAACATTCAAGTTGCAGATGCTCTTGCAAAACAGGGATTTGAGATTGATAGAAGAAAAATTGAAATCAAAGATGCAGATAAACTTACAGAAATTGGAGTTTATGATGCAAAAATTGATGTTTACAAAAACGTTTACGCTTCTATTAAAATAGAGGTTCTTGATGAAGAGGGCAAGGTAACTGAAGTTGTAAGAGAAGTCGCTCCTGCTAAGGTAAAGAAAGAGAAGAAAGTGAAAGAGGTAAAAGCAGAAGATGGTGCAAAGAGTGAGAAACCGGCTGTTGCAGAGGGGGATGTAAAGGCAGAGAAGAAAGAGAAAAGCGCCGAAGAAAAATAGTCATTAAATCTTTTATAATTTTTATGAAGAAGTTTTTAACCGTATTAGCGGTAGCCGTTGTTGCTTTTGTGTCTTGCAAGAACAATACTCCCGGAGAGTACACAGGCTGGGTTGTAAAATCTAGCAACGATACCCTAGTTGTAAAAGCTCTTTTGAGTGATTCTACTCAGACATTCATAATTAGTAAGGCTGATCTTAATGACGCCAACGGTATGATTGAGGGTTCTCCTGTTGTTGTTGATTACGTTGGCAAAGTAAAACCTGTCATCAAGGCTACAAAAGTTGCATGCGATCCTACATATTCAAAAGCTATTGGTTCCTGGACTCACGTTGCGGTCGGCATGCCCGACTCTCTTAAAGAGGGAGTTGAGATCATGGTTGGCGGTACTGCAAAATCCATCAATATGGCCACGCTTGAATATTCAAAGTGGGAGCTTGCAGGACCAGCGGATAAACTTATCCTTCATGTAAAAAGCATCGGAAATGGTGTTCAATTTGACACCACGGAAAATGCAACAATTTCTGAGGTTAATGGTCAGCTTGTACTAGCAATCGACGGAACTGAAGTAAGTTACACTAAAGAGGCTGCAGCTCCTGCAGCAGAATCAATTGCCAAGTAAGCATCTCGACAGTTATTTATAAAAAAAAGCCGCTCAAATTGAGCGGCTTTTTTGACGTACAGGTCTGCTTATTTCTTAGCAGCTACTTTCTTTTTAGGAGCAGCCTTCTTAACAACCTTCTTTGCAGCAGGTTTCTTAGCAGCCACTTTTTTCTTAGGAGCAGCCTTCTTAGGGGCAGCCTTCTTTACAACCTTCTTTACAGCAGGTTTCTTAGCAGCTACCTTTTTCTTAGGAGCAGCCTTCTTAGGGGCAGCCTTCTTTGCTACAACTTTTTTAGCAGCTGTTGCAGGCATAGCTTTAGCAGCTACTTTCTTCTTAGGAGCGGCCTTCTTTACAACCTTCTTTACAGCAGGTTTCTTAGCAGCTACCTTTTTCTTAGGAGCAGCCTTCTTTACAGCAGGTTTCTTAACAGCTACTTTCTTAACAGCAGGTTTCTTAGCGGCATTCTTAGGGGCGGCCTTCTTAACAACCTTCTTTACAGCAGCTTTCTTAGCTACCTTCTTTGTGGCTTTTTTAGCCGTTGCTTTTTTTGTTACCATAATATAAAATTGTTTTAAAATGTTAGTGCCTTATTTTTTAACGGGCGCGTTCTCCACAAGAGCGCACAAATACTTCCACAATTTTCCAACGCTCTCTATGTTAACCCTCTCATCAGGTGAGTGAGGAGAGAAAATTGTAGGTCCGAATGATATCATATCCCACTTTGGATATGCCTGTCCAAGAATACCGCACTCAAGTCCTGCATGAATGGCAACAACCTTTGCCTCCTTTCCAAACTGTTTCTTGTAAATTTCTTTTGCCTCCTTTAATATAGGTGAATTCATATCTAACTGCCATCCAGAATATGCACCGCTGCACTCAAACTTTGCTCCGGCAAGCTCAAACACCGCTCTCATATCCTCAGCAAGATCAAACTTCTCACTATCAATAGAACTTCTCATAAGAGAGTGAACAAGAATAGTGTTCTTTTCTTGCTGTACGATTGCCATGTTATTAGATGTCTCAACAAAATTAGGGACTGTATCACACATTCTGTAAACTCCATTAGGACAAGAATATATAGCTCTTACAACATTAAGGGCAACATCCCTCTTTATTGCAAGATTCTTCTCCTTTACACTAACTGTAGAAATCTTAAGGTCCTTATCTGTGTACTGATATTCAACCTTGGTCTCTTTGAATACTTTGCTCACATGAGCGGTTGCTTTTCTTGCAAACTTTGAAGGAATAGCAACTACTGCGTAAGCATCTCTTGGAATAGCATTTCTTATACTTCCGCCGTTAATTTCTACAAGGCGAACTCCCATCTCTTTCAGAAGAGGAAGAAGAACTCTTGCAAGAATTTTATTAGCATTAGCTCTATAAAGAATAATATCCATTCCTGAGTGTCCGCCAATTAAACCGCTTACAACAATTTTCTTGTAAGCATAACCGGCCGGAACTTTTTCTGTCGTGAACTTAAAAGTAGCAGTACCATCTAGTCCGCCGGCACACCCTACATAAAGTTCACCTTCTGTTTCTGAATCAAGATTGATAAGGATATCACCTTTAAGAAGTCCGGATTTTAAAGCTCTTGCTCCCGTCATTCCGGTCTCCTCGTCTACTGTGAACAAAGCCTCTAAAGGGCCGTGTTTCAATGCCTTAGAAGCTAAAACCGCAAGCGCTGAAGCAACGCCAAGTCCGTCATCTGCTCCAAGAGTTGTACCTGTTGCGTAAAGAAGGTCACCAACAACTCTAGTCTTAATTGGATCAGTTTCAAAATTATGTTTAACATCTGGATTCTTCTGAGGAACCATATCCAAGTGTGCCTGCATAACAAGACCGGCTCTATTTTCCATACCCTTTGTTGCCGGCTTGCGGATGATAACATTTCCGACTTTGTCCTTGAACGTTTCTAGTCCAAGTTTCTTTCCATAATTATATGCAAACTCAACAGCCTTGCTCTCTTTTTTAGAAGGGCGAGGTACTTGGTTTAGTTCATGAAATATAGACCAAACTTCTTTTGGCTCTAAATCTAATATTGTTTTCATAATGAATAAGTCTTTATTTTTTGATTATACTTTTCTTTTTCCCGACAGGTTATTTTCCGGCTGCAACTTCCAGAGGAAAGTACAAAATCTTTCCAAACTGGTAAACAGGAATTCTACGCTGTGCCAGAACTTTCTGTCCGTCAATTAGTTTTGCCATAACGATAACAGGCGTTCTATAGGCAACTTTACCTTTTGATGCAGCAGCAGCCTCATTCAAATCTTCTGCCTCTATCTTCTGATCCAAAACGGAAAGCTCCAAATAAACAGGACGACCGCTCATGTTATCAGCCGGAAGAAGACCTTGAGCATCTGACATTCTAAATGCAACGTAAGTTTGTTTTGTGTTCTTTGCTTTTGGCACAACATCAAAACTTGCGCTCTGAATATTTTCAACTTCACAGCCGGTAAACAAAGACGTATAATTTTTCTCCAGTTTGTTTATCTCTTTTACGGCATCACCAAGAGCAGCGCCGCTATAATTTGCGTCCGTCTCTCCTATAAGGATATCCACTCTCTTCTGCCTTAGCTTAAATATCAGTTCCGCTGTTTCAGCCGCCTTTTGTTCTGTGGTCTTTTCAACTATCTGAGTCTGAGGTACTGCCACTTTTACAATTTCTCCATTTGCATTCTTCTCGCTCTTATAGAGTTTTGCAGTATCTCTCTGCAAATTGGAAACCGCCTGTATGTTATCTGACCATGAAGAAGAAATTTCTGAAGGAAAAGAGAAAGGCATGGAACCGGATGAAAAATATCCGGGAGCAACTATCAAACCCTGCGAACAAAATGTCAAGAAATTTGCTCCTGCCGTTTTAGAATTCCCAATATTTACTGCAACACTTGCAGAAGGATCAGCCTCAACGCTTGGAGAAATTTCCACTTTTACAATTGAAAAAAAATCAGAATTATTTTTACTCGCATCAATTCCCAAATATTTTTTTGAATAAGGTGCAAATGGTCCCGCTGCAAAAGAAAGGTGAGACGCCGTAACTGAAATATTGATGGATGTTTCTGGAAGAGAGTAAATTACCGCACCCTGTGGTACAGGATCTCCGTCCTTTAGGACTTGTGCTTGCGCGGTTGTAAAAAATGAAAAGGCTGCAAAAAGCAAAACCAGTTTTTTTATATTCCGCAACTTCTTATCTACAATTTCTATCTTCAAAATTGTGACCGATTAATTACAATACAATGATAATAATTATTTTTTCAAGTTGTATAACTATTTCAGATTTAATTTACTTGCCACGCAAAAATTATACGCTGGATAAAAAACATGACTTGATTTTTTACAAACCGGCGGCAACAGTTTTTTTCCAGCGCCGATGACTCCACAGCCAAGTGGCTTTATTATTGCGAATATCTCTCTCCAAAAGCTCCGCATATTTCTTGGTAATGAAACCGGATTTTTCTTTTGAACCGTCCTGCGTAATGGTTGTAAATCTTATAGAATATTTTCCGCGTGAAACTCTGTTCATCCCTAAATATATAACAGCCATTCCGGTTTTAGCAGCCACAAATTCAGGGCCTTGCAGCATTTCAGTTGGCTGGTTCAAAAAATTAACAACCAGATTATTATCTCCAAGCGCGTTCTGATCCGCTATCATTATGAAGGTGGCTTTTTCTTCTCTGTCTCCTAAAATTCTTCTTATCACCTGATGTGATTCTACTATCTCTCCTTTTGTCTGAAACTTGCCATACTCATGCATTCTGATTCTATGAAAAACAATATCTGAAATTTTACTGTTTGCTTTTTTGTAAACCGTGTAAATTGGATAAGAGGAAAAACTGTCGGGAGCTCTATGAGAATTAAGACCGCACATCCCGCTGATAAGTTCCCAGTTTCCAAGATGCCCCATCACAATTAAAACTTTTTTGTTCTTTGCTAAGAGCGAATCTACAACCTCCGGATTTTCCGCTGTGGAAACTTTGCAAACGTCTGCATCTGAATGAGCTAAATCCCAGATATTTTCAAAAAGGAGATCACTCATATAACGATAATATCTATGAACAATCTTGCGAATTTCTTTGTACTTGAGTTCAGGGAAACTGCGTGCAATGTTTACGGTAATGGTATTGAACCTGTAACGCACAATGTGTTCCAGAACAAAAGATGCAATGTCTGAGAAAAAATAGTGGACTCTTAGTGGAAGAAGAGATACCAGATATAAAAGAATGTATCTTATTTCTGCAATAAACTTTGCCATGCTAACTTTAGGAATCTTACTGCAACAAATATAACACATTATTTTGTAAATGATTAATGGCTCTGCTGATATTTTAATATCTTTGCGTAGCAAAAACTAAAAACAATAATATATGTTTAAGAATCATCCAAAGGGTCTTTTGGCAGCTGCGCTAAGCAACATGGGAGAACGCTTCGGCTATTATATCATGAACGCAGTGCTAACACTGTTCTTATGTTCAAAATTCGGATTGAGCGATGAGAACGGCGGACTCATCTATTCAATTTTCTACGCCGGTATTTACGTTATGTCTCTTGTTGGAGGTCTTATTGCAGACCGTAAACAAAATTACAAGGGAACTATTATGACTGGCCTTGTTATAATGGCATCCGGATATGTCCTTCTGTCTGTGCCAATTATGGCAACTCCAACCAATACCGCAATTCTTCTGGCCGGCACATGCTTTGCCCTATTTTTGATTGCTTTTGGCAACGGACTTTTCAAAGGAAATTTGCAGGCAATCGTAGGTCAGATGTATGACAACTTTGAAGCAGAGGCCGCAAAAAAAGGTCCTGAAGCTTTGAAAAAAGCAAAAGCTCAGAGAGACCCGGGATTCCAAATTTTCTATGTATTCATTAACATTGGCGGACTTGTAGCTCCTTTCATTGCTCCGCTTCTAAGAAGTTGGTGGCTGAAAGTTAACGGACTTGTTTATAATTCCCAGCTTCCAGCGCTTTGCCACCAATACATAAATGAAGGTACTCAAATGGCGGGAGAAAAACTGGATAATCTTCATCAGCTGATAAACACGGTAAATGTGGGAGGTGCTGCAACAGATAATCTTTCAGTATTTTGTACACATTATCTAGATGTATTCAACACCGGTGTGCACTACTCTTTTATTGCCTCCGTTGTTGCAATGATGATTTCACTGGTAATATTTATTGCCACAAAGAAAACATTTCCTAATCCTGCTAAGAAAGAGGCTAAGGTTACTACAACAAAATATACAGCAGAAGAGAAAGCCGCAATGGCAAAAGAAATCAAACAAAGAATGTATGCTTTGTTTGCAGTTCTTGGAATTGTGATTTTCTTCTGGTTCTCATTCCATCAGAACGGCGCGTCTCTATCTCTGTTTGCAAGAGACTTTGTTAATACCAGTACAATTGCTCCGGAAATATGGCAGGCAGTAAATCCATTCTTTGTAATTGCCCTTACACCGCTTATCATGTTGTTATTTGGGCACTTGGCAAAGAAAAACAGGAGCATATCCACTCCAAGAAAAATTGCAATAGGAATGGGCATAGCCGGCATGGCATATCTATTCTTGTCCATTGTTTCTTTCAGTCACGGCTATCCGTCAGCAACAGCTTTCAGAGATATGGGAGTTGCAGCGCAAGAGTCAATGAAGGCGGGTCCTTGGGTTTTGATTGTTACATATTTCTTCTTAACCGTAGCGGAATTATTCATATCACCTCTTGGACTAAGTTTTGTTTCTAAAGTTGCCCCTAAAAATCTTCAGGGTATCTGCCAAGGACTTTGGCTGGGCGCAACCGCAGTTGGTAACTTGTTCTTGTGGATTGGACCAAAGATGTACAACCATCTTGGACTTGGCTACTGCTGGAGTGTATTCCTAATACTATGCTTGCTTTCTATGAGTGTAATGTTTGGAATGATCAAATGGCTGGAGAGAACCACCGGAGACTCAAAGTAACAGAGGCGGCATAAATGAAAAAAGTTGCCATAGTAATATTAAATTGGAACGGCAAGTCCTTCTTACAGAAGTATTTGCCGTCCCTTTTATTGAGCGTAAAGGAATCAAAAGGGCATGTCGTTTCTGTGATTGTTGCTGACAACGGTTCAACGGATGGCTCTGAAGAATTTGTCAGAACCATTGGCGGAGTTGGATATATTCCCCTTGGAAAAAACTGGGGATTCCCTGGAGGCTATAACAGAGCTTTCAAACAAATTTACGCAGATTACTACGTTCTTCTAAATTCAGATATTTTAACTCCCGACGGTTGGCTGGAGCCGTTGTTTAATTTTATGGAAGCCCATAAAGAAGTGGGAGTTTGCCAGCCAAAAATGCTATCGCTCACAAGGCATCTGGAGATTGCTGAAAAGCATAACTCAGCAGAGGCAAAAGAAATCTTTGAGTATGCAGGGGCTGCGGGAGGATTTATTGACAGATGGGGATTTCCGTTCTGCCGCGGGAGGATTCTTTCCAGCTTAGAAGAAGATAACGGACAGTACAATGACCCGCGCAAAATCTTCTGGGCATCAGGAGCTTGCATGATGGTACGCAGCACACTTTATCATAGGCTGGGAGGTCTGGACGAAAGTTTTTTTGCACACATGGAAGAAATAGATTTTTGCTGGAGAGCGGCACTAATGGGAAGCCAGATTTGGGCAGTACCGGAAAGCTATGTGTATCATTTGGGAGGCGGCACCCTGCCTAACAATTCGCCGCGCAAATTATATCTAAACTATAGAAACAATTTGTTGATGCTGCGTAAAAATCTGCCAGAGCCAAGAGGCAGGATAAGGATTGCAAAAAAACAAAAAGGCTTTTCTAAATACTATATTTTCTCTCCATTCAGCAACAGGAGTTTAAAACTTTTCATTCGCAAATGTTTGGATGGTTTTTCCGCAGTTGCATATCTTGCGCAAGGAAAATTTTCTTATTGCGGCGCAGTATGGAAAGCGCACAAAGATTACGATAAGATGAAACACACACTTAAACCTTCCCCTCGCTTGGACGGACTCCGCGGTCCGACAGGAAAATCTTGCCGCTCAATCTATTGCGTAAACGGAATATATCCAAAAAGCATCATCCGCAAATTTTTCTCCGGTCGCAAAAAGTTTTCAGATTTAAGATTCTAGGACAACCGGTATTCTTTCAGGGTTTCTTTTTCCGAGCTTGGAAAAACTTAACATAGTAACGTTTTTCCAAAGGATGCAGGGCTTTAAAAAATAGAGCCCTCATATAACATGCAGAATATCAGCACCTCCTAAGGGTACACCTCATACAATCCTTGATTGCCTCCTCTAACACCTATCATTTCCATGTCAGTCATTTTTATTGAATTGCGTTCAGATTATCAAACAATGGAACCCACACAAATCACAAAAATTTCTGCATGCTCTGATCACATGAACATAGGCGTCTCAAATTGGGAACGCCACATTGAATTTTATGATAAGGCACTTTGTCTTAAAGAAGTTGAGCATCGTATTGAAGCTCCCGACGGCTCATTCATAATCGTATCTCTTGGTAAAAAGAGACCAAGAAGGAAACCGATAATGTTGCTGAAAACGAGTCTAAAACTGATACTGGAAAAAAGAATGAAACTCTCCTTTGTGTCCACGTTCCGGGAGACTATGATAAGACACACGTGAATATCACCGCGCCATAGGTTGTATTTGCTATGAGAATGAGGCCATGGGACTGTATTTACATGACACGGATGACTACTGGATTGAGATGCTCCCGCTGAAATAAAAGTCCTACTTACTCTTTAAAAATTCACTTTTCTAAACAGATTTTTACGATTTGGCTTGGAATTGACGATTTGGCTTGCATTTGATGATTTTGTATAATTACAACATCTTTTTCTTCTAAAAATTTCCGCATTTTTCCTTGCATTTGACGATTTTGTATGAGTGCGCAGTCTTATCATACTAAATATTTCTGTGGTTTCCCTTGGATTTGATGATTGTGTGTGAGAGTGCTGTTTTGTCATGCTAAATATTTCTGAGGTTTCTCTTGGATTTGATGATTGTGCATTTTGAGCTATTTGTTATTTTGTTCAAATTATTAGCGGACAAAAAGATGTATATAAGATTGTGCCTGATATTTAAAATATTAGCACCTATATTGCAAACAATATTTATGCGAAATAGGTATGGCGAGGAGAGTAACAATAAACTATCGGGAGAAAGAAAGACATTGCATTGCACCGCAAAATCAAAATGCGAGAGATGTCGCAATTACAGAGCAGGATGAAAAAGTTTATCATGTGATGCTTAGGGGAATGGATGGCAAACCACTGTTTTTCAAAGATGCAGATTATAGGAAATTTTTATTTCTGCTTAATAAAAGGCTGGAGGAATTTAAGGCCTCACTCTATGGATTTGTGCTAATGACCAATCATGTGCATTTGCAGATTAAGAACTATGATATTAAATCATTAATTAATGTGTTAGCAAATGGATATACAGGATTTTACGTTAATTCGTACAAGGAATATTCTGCACTTTTTGAAGCGCCAAAAATAGTTGAGAAAATATCTAAGGAATTTCAGGCAGAGAATCTTTGGTACATTTTGAATAATCCGGTGGAGGAGGGGTTGAGTAAAACTCCAGGTGGTTATAAGTACAGTTCCTACTTATTTTACACTAAGCGTAAAACAAAAATATCAGATCTAATCAATGTAAATTGTAGCTTTGTTAAAGAGTACTACAAATCTATAGCTGAGCTAAATGCAGACTTAAGAGAAGATTTGAGAAGGAACAAATCCAAAAAGAAGTTTAGGAAATCCTATGGTCTAAAATATAATGGATGGAATAAATGGAGTGGAGGCAGTGATAAGGAATAGGTAGGCGTATAATAAATAGGTAGGATGAAAAGGCAGGATGAAGGAAGTAGGATGAAGAAGGTAGGATGAAAAGGCTATTGCATCAGGAGTACCCTTAGGAGGTGCTGATATTCTGCATGTTATATAAGATCTCGGTTTTTTTAAAGCGATGTTTTGCAAATGTCTGATACACAGCATCACCCCAGAGTACCCCAGATCAGATAGTTACGCTTTATAAGCATTGCAGCACTAGTGCACCCAAGCTTGCATGCCTGCTATGCTCGGCATACAGAACAATGCGCTACAAAAACTCCTTGCTGGCTATGCTCGCATACAGAACAATGCGCTACAAAGCAGCGCATTGCCTTGTGGTTCACTTGGCTACCACCACGAGAATGCGGCGCACCACGTGGCGCGCAGGCAATAAAAAGAGAGAAGCAAAAATGCTCCTCTCTTTTTATTGCATTGATAATTTTCCGATTGTTATTTTTCCATCAAGGATTTTTCCATCAAGGATTTTTCCATCAAGGATTTTTTCACCAAGGATTTTTTCACCAGAAGTTTTTCAAACCCCTATTCATCCACCGTCCAGGTGAAAACTCGCAATCCAAGTGCAGGGAACTGCGCATCCAAATCCAAAAGACGTTTCTTTAAATCGGAGACGTCATCATCTGGAGCAAATATTAAAATTGAGGAGTTCATGGTTGGCCACGCGTGGCTTCCATAATGCGGTTCTCCCTTTACGCTGCCGCGTCCGCGGACTTGTTCCCAATTTGTAAATCCCTTTATATTAGTCTTTTCCAATATTGCAAGGATTGCATCATAATGGGCCTCGTTAAATGTTGTAAATATTGCCTTCATGTAATTATCAAATTTTAATTTTCAAAGGATTCTCAAAATCCATATTTCAAAATCATCACTTTAAAATCACCACTTCAAAAATCATAATTAAGCATCTTTTTCAGAGACTGTAACCGCTGCCGCGGCAATTTCTAATGCCTTAATACGTTTTTTATCCTTTTTCCTCTGGTGTTTAATTCCGTTGCCGGCAAAAATTGCATAAACTGTCGGGACTAATACCAAGGTGATTACGGTGGAAACGCTTAAGCCCCATGCTACTGTAAGTCCCATGCCTCGCCACATTTCTGAACCTTCTCCGGTTCCAATGGCAAGAGGTATCATACCAAGCACTGTTGTTAATGTTGTCATAAGAACGGGTCTTAATCTGGAGTGTCCTGCCGTTACAACTGCCTGAGTAATACCCATTCCGCGCTCTCTCTGCAAGTTGGTGTAGTCCACAAGCACAATACCGTTTTTAACAACAATACCAATTAACATGATTACTCCAATCATGGCCATGACACTCATTGGAGTGCCGCTGAGCGCGAGCCCTATCACAACTCCCACAAATGCAAACGGAACTGCCATCATTATGACAAACGGATATGTAAGTGATTCAAACTGCGCAGCCATAACAATGAATACCAGCAAAACAATCAGAATCAAAAGTGTAAACAAATCTGAGTACATATCTTTCTGATCCTCATATGTTCCACCCACCTGCCAAGATATTCCCGCAGGGAAATGCACATTGCTCAATTTTTGTTGAATACCGTTTAGCAAATCACTGGATGCCATTCCTTTTGGAAGCGCCGCTGTAACGGAAATAAATCTTTGTCTGTCTTTCCTCTCAATGGTAGGAGGCGTCATAGCTTCTTCTACCTTTCCCAATTCTCTAATTTTTATTCCTTTGCCTTGTGAGTTGTATACCGTAATGTTCTCTATATCTTCTATAGATTGCCTGAACTCAGGAGCATATCTGACTCTAATATCATACTCGTCTCCCTCCTCTCTAAATTCAGAAGCAGTCGCTCCATTAATTCTGTCTCTCAAATATTGTGAAACAGTAGCAGTATTTAAACCGTTAATTGCAACTTTCTCTCTGTCAAGATTTACCCTGTACTCCGGAGTGTATGCATCTCTGCTGACCAAAACCTGCTGAACGCCCTTGAATGATTTGAACTGTTTTACAACTTCTTGCGCAGCGGCATCCGTAGCGTTAAAATCATATCCGTAAATATCAATCTCAACACCTTGCTGTCCACCCATTCCTCCTTGCTGTCCTCCGGCAATTACCTGTGATTTACGTATTTGCGGATATCGGGCGAGTTCATTTCTTAAAATATCAGAAAGCTCCGTCAGCCCTCTCTTTCTCTTCTCAACACTGCAAAGACGAATATTAAAATTTATAATATTTGAACCGTTGCTCTGCAATGAGGCAAACAAGTTGTCGCTGTCTGCTGTACCTTCAGAAACAGAACTTTTCTCAATTTCAGGCTCAAGTTTTGCAAACCTTTGTTGAAGTTTTAGCGCAAAGTCTCTTGTTATTTCTTGTCTTGTCCCGACAGGTAATTCTACCTTAACGGAAATTCTTGCATTATCTTGCTGCGGAAAAAATTCACTCTTTATAAACGGACCACAGATGCCAAGTACGCCAACAAAAATTCCTGTTGCTATGAAAACCACTTGTTTTCTGTGATGAACAGCCCAATTTAAAAGTTTTGCATAACCACGATTTAAAGCATTGAGTCCCTTATCAATAGGAGTGAACAGCACCTCATGCATTTTAGTCTTTTTGTTTTTAAGCCTCAACATTTGAGAACACATCATTGGAGTAAGAGCAAGTGCGCATAACAGTGATACCACCATAATAATGCTGACCATCCACCCAAGCTGTCTGAACATAATTCCGCTTAATCCGCTAATCATGGTCAAAGGCAAGAACACGGCAAGTACCGTAAGCGTAGAAGCCACAACGGAAAGCGCAACCTCATTGGTGGCATACACTGCCGCCTGCTTTGGAGAACTTCCCCGTTCTATGTGCGTGGTCACATTCTCCAACACCACTATCGCATCATCCACCACCATTCCGATTGCAATTGACAGTGAGCTCATTGATATTATATTCAATGTATTACCTGTCGCGAACAAATAAGCCAAAGAGGCCAGCAAAGAGACAGGAATTGTAGTTACAATAATCAAAGTTGCTCTCCATCTTCCCAAGAATACAAACACAACCAGCATAACCAAAGCCAAAGTAATGAAAATTGTCTCCTTTAAGCTCCCGATAGTTCTTACAATGTTGTCTGAAGTATTTACAATCTCACCCAGCTTAACATCAGAAGGAAGAGAATTCTCTATCTGAGGAAGCATCTTCTCTACCTGCCTCGCAATTTCTACAGAGTTTGCTCCGGTCTGCTTCTGGATAACAATCATACCGCCCTTCTTTCCATTGATGTAACTCTCCTGAGAACGCTCCTCCATTCCATCAATAACCTTTGCAACATCCTTTAAATAAACGGTTCTGCCGCCATAGCTGCCAACAACAATATCCTCCATCTCCTGAGCAGAGCCAAATTCCTTCTGCACTCTTAAAGAGTAGTTATTTGAGCCAATATCAATAGAACCCGCAGGCATATTTAAATTTTCAGCACCTATAGTGCTCGCGATAGATTCTATTGGAATATTGTATGCATCAAGTTTGTAAGGATCACAGTAAACTTTTACCTCTCTCTTTGGTACGCCCATGATAGAGACAGAACCAACGCCTGGAGTTCTTGCCAAAGTATTTACAACCTTGTCATCCAATAGTTTATACAGTCCGGGCATACTCTCATTAGCTGTAACTGAAAGAATAATAATAGGAATATCATCAGATGAAAATTTAAAAATGACCGGATTTCCTGCAGCACTCGGCAAGGAAGATTTTACCATCTCCAACTTGTCCCTAATATCATTTGTTGCAACATCAATATCTCTTCCGTATTTAAACTCACATGTCACCACAGAGATATTCTCTCTGGACTGAGAAGTTATATGCTTAAGATAACTAACGCTATTAAGAGTATTCTCAATTGGCTTAGTTACATTGCTCTCTATATCTGAGGCACTTGCACCTGCATAAGAAGTCATCACCATGATGGAGTTGCTCTCTATGTGCGGGTACAAATCTATAGGCAGTTTTGTGAAAGCAAAAATTCCCAATACTGCTATAGCCACAAATATCAGTGCGGTAGAAATTGGATTCTTAACCGCCGATGAATATAAACTCATATTAAATAATTATTTTCATTAAACTTAAAATGCCGTCATCATTGCCGCGGCTTGCAATACGCTACTATTCAAATTTATCCGGAGTAAAAGCCGCAGGCTCCCCCTCTTTGGCATTTACCTTCTCCCCGTTGTCTACAATGCTCTGCCCCTCAACTATAACCTCATCGCCATCATTAAGCCCGCTCTTAACTTCATAAAGTTTCCCAAACTGCCTTCCAAGTTCAACTTTTTTGTAAACAACCTTTCCTTCAACAACCGCATAAACATAACGGTCACCGCTTCCTACTTGCTTAACAACTGAGACATCCGGAACCACCACGCGATGCTCCCTTCCATAATTAAACGTAACCCTTGCAAACATTCCCGGACGTACTCTCTCTTTCTGATTCTCAATAGTAACCTCTACCGGGAAGGTTCTGCTTGTTGCATCAACAGAAGGATACACTAAATGCACCTTCCCTTTAAACACCTCATCACCAAATACATCCAACTGAACATCCACATTCATTCCCTTCTTAATACTATTAAACAACTCCTCAGAAACGTTAACCTTAATTTTCACAGGACGAATCTGGTCAACTGTAAACAAAGGTTGTCCGCCAAGATTAAACATATCTCCCTGGTCATAATTTCTAGCAACAACAACACCAGAAATTGGGCTAATCAAATATGTGTTCTCCGCCAAATTCTGATAAGTGGATAAAGAAACATCGTAGGCCATTTTACGTGCATCATAATCTGATTTTGAGGTACCTCCAACTTCATAAAGCTGTTTTGAACGCTCAAACTCCTGCTTATTATTTTGCATTTGAAGTTTTGCCTGTGTAAGAGAAGAGGCGTCCATAATAGCCATCCTCTGTCCGCGGGAAACATGGTCTCCAACCTCAACAAAAATTCTCTGGATTCTAGCTGCCATTTTTGGAGATATATTATTTGTATTGTAACCCTCTACCGTACCGGTAAAAGTCTCTATCTGGTCAACATCCTGAGCGGAAATTTTTGTAACGGTAACATCCTGTACCTTAGGAGAATTGGCTTGTGCAGCAGCCTTATCCTTCTTGCTCTGCCCGCAAGAAGAAGCTCCCGTTATTACAGCCCCAAACACTGCAACGGCAGCAAGAAATTTCATGTAATTTTTTGTATGCATATTTTTATTTTTTATATTTTTCTTTCCTTATTTTAATCCCAACAGCAACCGTCTCCACTATCTCTATTTATTTCCTTCACTCTTATTGTCAGCCGCTTTTGAATGTTCCATTTCAGCAGCGGGTAATTTCTTGATAAGTTCCCTCTTCTGAGGATTATATTCAGTTTCATCATTCACATTAACACCAAGCACTTTATCAAGAGAAGACTTTGCTACAAGATATGTGTATATAGATTGATTAAGATTTAACTTAGCTTGCAGAAGAGCAAGTTGCGCGTCATTCATTTCAAGCAAAGTTCCGCTTCCAATTTCATATCTCTTCTGCGCAATTTCATATCCGGTCTTTGCGCCCTCAATAGAGGCTTGAGCCGCATTATATTGTTTAACAGCTGTTTCCAAAGAACTCAAACCTTGCTTAACGGCAACCACAAGATTCCTTCTTGTATTTTCTCTCTGCAAATCAAGTTCTTCCTGCTGCACTTTTGTCTGCTTCAAATTATACCATCTTTGACCGCCGCTAAAAATTGGAATGGTTAAAGACAGTCCGCCAACAGAATATGGATTCCAATTATAATCATTGAATTTAAAGTTCTCAGCCATTGCAATCCATGAATAAGAAAGAGAAGCATTTAACGTTGGATAATACTGAGCAAGCTGCATCTTATATGTTTTATCCAATATACATCCCTGTATATCAAGTTGTTTTAAAGAAGAATTTCTATCCAGCATTGTTGTATCCGCCGCAATTGAAACATCTCTCAGCGCATCTTTATAATCAGACAATTTTCCAATACACTTAATGTTTGTATTCAAATCAATTCCAATAAGAGCCTTTAGTTTCCACATTGCCAGAACCATGCTATTCTGAGCATCATACATACTTGGCTCTGCATTTTGCATTGTAACCTCAGCACGTATCATATCGTATTTTGCGCTTCTTCCGCTCTCATATTTTGCCTTTGCGTCTTTATAACTATGGACAGCATTGTTATAATTTTCTCTATAGACATCATAAGAATCAGAGGCCAGCAAACAAGTATAGAAAGCCTGTTGCACCTGATCTATAAGGTCTTGTCTGGATGAACGCGCCTGCTCAACCGCAAGATCCACACTCTTTCCGGAAATTTCCAAACTCTTCCAAAGCGGGAAATTGATAAGAGGCATGCTTGCAGAGAATCCCATGTTGTAAACATTGGCCGTGCCAACGGCAAAAGACCTTGTCACCGTATCCATTTTCATATACATCACTTGCTTCTTAATAGTACGCTGATAAGCACCGCTAAAATTAATCTGGGGAAACAAAGAGGAGTAACTGCCATTCTTTGCATAGCCGGTCTTCTGAACCTCCTTATCTGCAATCTTAACTGTAAAACTCTGACTCTTTGCTATTTGCAAAGCCTCATTCAATGTCAGCGCAAGCGTATCACTTGCAGCCGCCTGCCCATTTGTTGCAACTTGTGCACTAAATGCAGTTTGAGCAGAAGTTCCGCAAGGCAGAACAATTGCCGCACTTATCATTGCAATAAATTTCAAAAATCTCTTCTTCATATAATATCTGCTTTTTTCTATCAAACTTATTTGCCACCAGGCTTTGTTTACTATTGTAATCTTCTTCTTTTCAATTTAAATGTCACTATCGCGACAGAAATAATATTACTTAATTATACCTTGCTCTTAATTCATCTATTACCTTTCTGCCCTTGTCTGTGCAAATCCCTCTTAATACGGTAGTTATAAAATCAAAACAATTTTTCTCCGGCGTACCAGGCATCTTATGTTCCGCCTTTGCCTCCAAAAGTTGCTGACGGAACAAAGAGACCAATACATCAAAATTCTGATCTCTCTCAATCATCCCTTCTTCTACCCCTCTATTAATTACTCGAAATCCTCTCTTGTCCAATTCTGCTTTTGTATCTGAAAATAATTTTTGCAGTTTAACATCGGCAAGGGCATCCTTTTTGAAATTTTCACTTGAAACGTGAAAAAACTTAAAACCTTCCAGAGCACCAAACACAATGACTTCTAAAGAATTATCCATAGATGCGCTAATATAATCCAGCTTATTTTTCAGCTTGTCAAGTTTGAAACGAGAACTTTGCAAAACTAAATCCTCCTTATTGGAGAAATAATCATAAAGAGTTTTTTTGGATATCTTAAGAGTTCTCACAATGTCATCCATGCTAACATCCTTGATGCCGCGCTGTGTAAAAACATCAAAAGCCGTCTCCATTATTTGCTCTTTTCTAATCATCTTCTAATCCCAACCGTTTCTTGTCAATTATAAAAGGACTTTGGGAGCGCAAAGATGATACCATTATAGAAAACTTACACTGCCCGATTTTGTACATTTTTGTTCCAAAACTATAATGTACTATAAAAAAAAGCCTTTGCTGCAACAAATTTTTAATACTTTTGTTCCAAAATCAAATATGGACATTTATGAATGTTAAACAGCTTGCAGCAGCGGCAACAAACACCCCGGGAGAAAACGCCACAAGAGTAGAAATGCATCTTGATAATTTTGCCTCAGAGGCCAGCGGGTTTTGTTTTAAAAATCAGCTGCTCATCTTTGAAGGCAATCAATTTAATGAAGAAACGCTAAAAGACGTAATGAAAAAATTTCCCCCTGTAAAATTAAACGTCATGAGTTTTATCTTAATACTGGAGGGGGAAATGAAAATTACACTAGACTACATAGATCACACGTTCAAAAAAAATACTCTTGTAATTATATCGCCATTTAATACAATTACAAGCTCCTCTATCTCACCAAATTGCAGATATTATGCCATAATGGTGACAAAAGACTTTGCCCAAGACACAATGATGGAGCGCCGCCCCATCCCAATGGGACACTTTATGAACCTAGACAATAAAGCCGGTTTTATGCTGAATGACAAAGAGATGGAAGTAATCAAAAGATGTACGGACAATGTATATAATTTTATACAGCAAAAAAAGAATATATTCCTTGGAGAAATTCTTCACTCGGCATTTTACATTTTTTCCATGCAGGTAGCCAACTATTTTTCAACCATTAACAATACGCAAAACATACAAAATGACAGCCGCAAAGACACCATTATAAGAAATTTTTTACAGCTGGTTGCGCAACATGGAGATGCAGAACACTACCCTGAATTTTATGCAGATAAACTATGCATAACAGTACAATATCTATCGTTGATTCTAAAAGAACAAACAGACAACACCGCAAAACATTGGATTGCAAACAATCTGATTATTAGAGCAAAAACAATGCTGCGCACTCCGGATGCATCAATACCTCAAATAGCTGAAAAACTCCATTTTGCAGACCAATCCTCTTTTGGAAAGTTCTTTAAAAAGCATGTTGGCATGTCGCCAAAAAGGTACATGCAGGAGAATTAAAGTAAATCAAACAAAGTCTCCAGTTTTATTCCGTGAGAGCCTTTTATTAAGATTGAACATCCTTTAAGAGGTTGCCTTTTAAGCTGCTCCGCGTACTCTGCAGAAGTTTTGTAAAGCTCTACTATGGTCTTTCCTGCAAGGGATTTTATTCCGGCATTTTTTGAACCGATGCCACTGACATTTTTTATGCAGTCAGCTCTTTTTTCATAAAGTTGTTTGTAAGCCTTGCCAAATTCATCGCCTATAAAAATGACTTTCTTAGGTTTCATTTTAAGGGCTTGCTCTACCACAATTTTATGTTCCTTTACAGAATCTGCTCCCAGCTCCAGCATATCTCCAAGCAAAAGCGCCTTGTTTTTAAACGCAAGACTATCAAAATTTTGCAAAGATGCCTGCATGCTGGTAGGGTTGGCGTTATATGTATCTTTTATTAAAGTGTTCAGCTTTGTCTTTGTCATCTGAGAACGATTGTTAGAAGGCATATAGCTCCCGATAGCTTTGACGGCAGCTGAAGTTGGCACTGCAAAATATGTTGCAACACAGAGTGCAGCAAGAACATTATCGCTATTGTAATCTCCTATAAGATGGGTAGTTATCTTTATCATCTTCCCGTTCTTGGAAGAACCGGATAAGTCAGGCATTTCCATCTTAAGAAACGGATCATCCTCTTTATTCATTAAAATTTTTGCGCAATTGCTCTTAAGACCGTAAGGAACAATTTGCATGTTCGGACGCTGTTCCGCCATCTCCTTAAGGATTGGGTTATCTACATTCACAAAAGCTATCTTCTTATACTCCTGCAAGTTATCATAAAGTTCTCCTTTAGCTTTTTTTACACCTTCAAATGAGCCAAACCCAAGAAGATGGGCCTTGCCAACGCTGGTTATAAGACCAAATGTAGGACACACAACATTCACCAAAGTGCCTATATCATGAGGATGGTTTGCGCCCATCTCCACAACTGCTACTTGAGTACTTTTATTAATTTTCAGCAAAGTGACCGGAACACCAATATCATTATTATAATTCCCCGTTGTAGACACCACCTTGTATCTGGTTGCAAGAGTAGCTGTTATAAGCTCCTTTGTGGTTGTCTTTCCGTTTGTTCCCGTAAGTCCTATTACCGGTATTTTAAATTGCAGGCGGTGGTGCCTTGCCAGCATTTGCAAAGTGCGCAACACGTCATCTACCAAAATAATCTTCTTTGGATATTTCTTTCTTGCCTCTTTAACTAGTTTCTCATCATCTGATACTGCATAAGCCGCACCTTTATCCAATGCCTTTAGTACAAACTCATTGCCGTTAAAGGTTTCCCCTTTCAAAGCAAAGAACATGCATCCTTTTGTAATTTGCCTTGTATCTGTACAAAAACCTGTTGTCTTTTTATACAAAACATACAATTTGAAGATATCCGGCTTACCCTGTCCGTTAGAAATTTTTGCAACGGAAACTGTTGCAGCCTTTGCTCCAAGACCGGTTGAACCAAACCCGCTATCTCCTCTAAGCGTCTCTGTAAGATGGTCAACTACACTCCATTGTATCTGCTGATATTTTGCAATAACCATTTGTGCAATTCTCTCTCCAGGTTTTACCGTAAAAGTCTCCTTAGATAAATTTATCAGTATGACCTTTATCTCTCCGCGGTAATCTGCATCAATTGTTCCGGGGGCATTTGCAACCGTAATACCGTTTTTTGCAGCCAATCCGCTGCGCGGTCTTATCTGCGCCTCATATCCCTGCGGCAGCTCAATAAACAATCCCGTTGAAATTATTGCCCTTTCTAACGATTTGATAATAACAGGTTTGTCAATGTTTGCATTTAAGTCCATTCCGGCAGAGAGACCAGTTGCGTACTTAGGCGTTGGATATGCAGATGTGTTGACTATTTTAACTATCATACAAGCAAAATTTTACAAGTCAAAATTATGTATATATTTTAATATCTGTGCGACAGATGTATTTTATATCTGCGCCCATTTATATTTCAGCAACTTTGTTTTATGCTGAACATAAACAAGATATATAACTATCAAAATTGTATTTATTCCAAGTTTTACAAGAATTTCCGGGATGTGCCCAAGCCCTGTTTTTCCAAGCCCGAATGCTATGAGCATAGAGATGCCGTATATTACAATGCCTGCTCCAATATAGCCGCAAATTTTCCTCCATTTGTATGGTATAGGATAATATTTATTTCCAAGCCAAACACTGTAAATCAGCATAGTAAAGCAGCTCAGGAAGTGCGCGCAGACAGATGCCCAATATGAAAATCTAGGCATAAATATTATGTTCACAATTGCTGTAACAGCCAATCCAAGAACTGTAATAGTAACGGCATATTTTGTCTGTCCGCTCAACTTATACCACATGGAAACGTTGAATAGAATTCCAAGCATCATGTACGCAAGCAGCATGATTGGAACCGTACCAAGAGCTCCGCGGAAATTCTTCCCCAAAATTAATCCAAGGACATCCATATACAACGTTACCCCAAGGAATATAAAGATACAGAACGCCACAAAATACTCCATTACCCGCGCATATAACTCTTTGGACCCCTTGTCTTTATCCCGTGCAAAGAAAAACGGCTCCGCTGCATATCTAAACATTTGGATAAACAAATTCATGATTACTGCAAGCTTTACAGCCGCCTGATAAACTCCAAGATCTGCGCGCCACTCCGGTCCCACAAAAAATCTGAAAAGTATTCTATCCAGACTTTCATTGATAATTCCGGGAAGACCCGCAACCATCAAAGGCAAAGAGTAAATCATCATCTTTTTCCAAAGCGGCCAGTTGAACTTTAGCTTCATCTTTACCATATCCGGTATAAAAAGGATGAAACAAATAACGCAACTGACAAAGACCGCAAATATGATATAAGAAAAATCTACTGTAGTTGGAATAAGCTGTCCCAAAAGAGATTGCGGATGTTTTGCAAAATACCTCGGCACCCAGAAGAACAACATCAGATTTGCACCAAGCTCAGTTAAAATCTTTATTGTCTTAAAAATTGCAAACTTAAAAGCCTTCTGCAGGTATCTTAATCTGGCAAAGAAAATAGCTGTAATTGAGTCAAATGCAAGAATGCCGCCAATGTATATTATCATTTTGCCGTATCCCGGATATCCCATAGCCCCTGCTATTGGGCTGGCAAACAACAACATGCAAATAAAGAAGAAAGTCACAACCGTCGTGACCGTAATTAAAGCGGTAGAAAACGGCTTTTCCGGATGTTCCGCATGACTTGCAAATTTAAAACAACCCGTCTCCAGCCCCAGCACTAAAACAACCTGCAGCACAGCGATATAAGACATTATCTCTGAATACGCTCCGTATCCGTCCGTTGTAAGAATCCTTGTATAGATTGGAACAAAGAAGAAATTGATAATTCTGGCCAGAATTGTACTCAAACCATAGATTGCGGTCTCCCCTGCTAATTTCTTTATTGGACTTCCCATTTATTCTATTTTAAATCTCGACAGTTTTTAATCCTCAAGGGCTTTCTTGTTAAAAATCAAGAAGCCTATATTAAGCTGCGGGTACCATTTGTATGCTCCACCTTTGCTGTAATATGCAGTTGACAATGACACTGGTCCGATCGGAGACTGCCAAACAAGCGCAAAGTTAGCAATGAATCCACCTTTAGGAAATTTCTCAGAATAAGTATATTCCCATCCGTTAGAAGCCCTCTCTATCTGTTCATACGCTTTAAAGTACGCAATTTTGGAATGCAAGTATAAAGACTTGTTAAACAAGATGACAGGAGAAAGCCCAACACCCAAAAAACTGTTGGCTCTATAATTTCCCATCATTATTGTAGAGGCATGCGGAATTGGCTCGTATGCGGGCATAAACATTAACGCACTGTAAAAATTGCTTAACTTATTCCTGTTGCTGAGAACCAAATCAAAATCATATCCAAAAGAGAAATGTTTGCCTGTTGGAAAATACCTCTCCGCCTTTAATGTAAAGGCACCGACATGATGAGTTATACCTTGGATTTTAGTTGCCATGGTATTAGTATTGCCCGGAGAATAAGATTCAACTCCATATACATATCTTACTCTTACAAATTCCTCTGCCCCTCCCGTAGGATATAAAAGATAATTTAATGTGTTCCTTGTTAATGACATCTCCGGGGAAGTTATGAAAATACTTCCTCTATCGGGAGTATCTGTAGAAGCCACATTATCTTTTTGATAAGAACTTACATATCTTCTTCCAACTACAACGCCAGCCTTTGCAAGAATGTTGTTTTTGAAAGAAACCGGAGTAGCAATGCCGCATCTCACAAAGAACTCCTTGGTTTGCACATCTTTAGGAAGTTTATCTGCCGTAAATACATTTTGATTCCCGTTGTAATAATCAAACTGATGCGCAACCGCCTCTATAGAATAAAATGCCATAGGCTTCACTCCTATTTCCTGTCTCCATTTAATAACACCGCCTTTATAAAATTTCCCAAGATTCATATCCGCCTTTATCTTCCACGGATTTGTGGAGAGATAGGAATAAGAAAAGCCCAGATATCCCTGATTTAAAGAGGAAGAAGAGATATTGCCTCCAAGATAAATTCTCATTGGAGCATTCTTTGTTGCCCTTATTTTTAAGATAAATAATGAATCGCTTTGATCAAAAAGAGGATCTTTTTTATCATAAGCAAAAGAGGGATAAAAAGTATTTACCGCACCGCTTGCAATTATTCTATAGTACTCTCTTTTGAACTGGTCAAAACTTATATCCTTTTTCTTATCCTCCCTAATTGTTCTGTCAATAAAACTTCTCTCATGCTGGTTTAAGGTTCCAATAATTTCAACCTTTTTGCTAAATCTGACTTCTCCGCATTTCTGTCTGAAAGCCAGACGAATAGAATCCAATTCTTTTTTGGTCCTTTCTCTGCTTACCCTCTCTTTTATTTTTGCAATAAACGGCTGTGCGACCTCATATCCCTGTTCAGAGATTTCATCTACTTTCCCAAAATCCATAATTGCAAAAGGGTACTCTCCTTTAATTATAACACCCTCGCTATCAGGAATATTATAATCGCTGTCACGCGTCAGCATTCCGCTCACAAGGGTTGTTACATTCTCCTCATCAAGCTTTACATTACCAGCAACACATTGAACGCCAATAATATAATCCGGGTGATAAAATTGTTTCATTTGTTCCCAAGGAAAATTATTATAGATTCCTCCGTCATAAAGTAAAGTAGAATCTATCATAATAGGCTTAAAATAAAGCGGATATGTCATTGATGCTCTGATAGATGAACCAAGATCCCCTCCCCTTGCGATATATGCTTTTTTCTTTTGTATGTCAGAAGCAACGCAAAAAAACGGAACCATCAAAGAATCAAAATTATAATT
>DAONEN010000022.1:0-29795 GCA_035403105.1 Candidatus Egerieousia sp.
TTGGAATATCCTTTGTCAGTTCCTCCGGACCGCGCTTAGTATCACGTACTTCCATGATGTATTCATCTACATGCACAGAAGTGAAAATATCCTCGCGGACCATTCTCTCACTTAAAACAACCGCATCCTCATAGTTGTAACCTTTCCAAGGCATGAAAGCAACTTTCAAGTTTCTGCCAAGAGCCAACTCTCCGTTTTGAGAAGCGTAACCCTCAGTCATAATATCTCCCTTCTCAACCTTTTGTCCTTTTCTCACGATAGGCTTTAAACGGATGGAAGTGCTCTGGTTTGTCTTTCTATACATCGGCATCTTGTAAACAGTAACATCAGACGTAAAGCTTACAAACTTCTCATCTTCTGTTCTGTCATACTTGACGTGAATCTCATTTGCATCAACAAAAACAACTTCTCCCTTTCCTTCTGCAGCAATCTGAGTTCTTGAGTCTCTGATGATTGGCTCTTCCAAGCCTGTTCCTACAATAGGAGCCTCAGGACAGATAATAGGTACCGCCTGACGCATCATGTTAGAACCCATCAACGCACGGTTTGCATCATCGTGCTCCAAGAACGGAATAATAGATGCGGCAAGAGAAGCAATCTGATTAGGTGCAACATCAATCAGGTGAACATCCTTCTTTCCTACAACAGGATAATCGGCCTGCCATCTGCACTTGATTCTGTCATCCAAAATTTTTCCGCTATCGTCAAGATTTACATTGGCCTGTGCAACCATTTGATTCTCTTCCTCTTCTGCACTCATATAAACAACACCGGAAGGTGCAAGGTCAACAACTCCGTCCTCAACTTTTCTATACGGAGTCTCAATAAATCCCAAATCATTTATTCTTGCATAAACGCAAAGAGAAGAGATCAATCCAATGTTAGGACCTTCTGGCGTCTCAATAGGACAAAGTCTTCCGTAGTGAGTATAGTGAACGTCACGTACCTCAAATCCGGCTCTGTCTCTGCTCAGTCCGCCGGGACCCAGGGCTGACAGCCTTCTCTTGTGAGTCATCTCCGCAATAGGGTTGGTTTGGTCCATAAACTGTGACAACTGACTAGTACCAAAGAAAGAGTTGATTACAGAGGATAGGGTTTTTGAATTGATAAGCTCAATAGGGGTGAACACCTCATTGTCCCTCACATTCATTCTCTCCCTAATAGTCCTTGCCATTCTTGCCAGTCCAACGCTGAACTGATTTGCAAGTTGCTCTCCAACCGTACGGATTCGTCTGTTGCTCAAGTGGTCAATATCGTCAACACTTGCCTTTGAGTTAATCAGCTGAATCAAATAGCGGATAATCTCTATAATATCCTGTTTTGTCAACACCCTCACATCCGGAGATGTTGTCAAATTCAATTTCTTATTAAGTCTGTATCTCCCGACAGTTCCCAAATCATATCTCTTGTCTGAGAAGAAAAGCTTTTCAATAACATCCTTTGCAGTAGCCTCATCTGGCGGTTCTGAATTACGTAACTGTCTGTAAGTATAGAAGATTGCGTCTTTCTGAGTGTTGCAGACATCCTTCTGCAGGGTGTTGTAAATTATTGCATATTCAGCAGCGCTTGCATCCTCATTGTGAATCAAGATGTAAGAAACGCCTGAATCTATAATTTTATCAATTAAATCTTCCGTTAGAACGGTCTCTCTCTCAACAACAATCTCTGTCCTCTCAATGTACATAACTTCACCGGTATCCTCATCGGCAAAGTCCTCGTTCCACGTCTTTAACACTCTGGCAGCAAGGGTTTTGCCAACGCACTTTGCCAGCTCGGACTTAGTGGCCTTAACTTCCTGTGCAAGTCCGAAAATATTTAATATGTCTTTATCGCCCTCAAAGCCAATTGCTCTCAGCAGCGTTGTGACCGGTAATTTTTTCTTACGGTCAATATATGCGTACATGACATTGTTAATGTCTGTCGTGAACTCAATCCAAGAACCCTTGAAAGGGATAATTCTTGCTGAGTAAAGTTTAGTTCCGTTTGTGTGCATGCTCTGGCCAAAGAATACTCCTGGAGAACGATGCAACTGAGAAACTACGATTCTCTCAGATCCATTGATGATGAATGTGCCCTGCGGGGTCATGTAAGGAATGGTTCCCAGATAGACGTCTTGGATAACTTGTTCAAAATCTTCATGTTCCGGGTCAGTACAAGACAATTTCAGTTTTGCTTTAAGAGCAACACTGTATGTCAGTCCTCTGTCCAGGCACTCTTCCATGGAGTAGCGTGGCGGGTCAATGAAGTAGTCAATAAACTCTAGAACAAAGTTATTGCGCGTATCTCTAATTCCTTTAGGATCTGAATTCTGTGAGAAAACCTCTTGGAAAACCTTATACAATCCCTCATTCTTTCTGTTTTCTGCTGTTGTATCCAGCTGGAAGAAATCTTTGAAGGATTTTAACTGCACCTCAAGAAAGTCCGGGTAGTCAAGAAGGGTTTTAGAGGTTGCGAATGAAATTCGCTTATTATTAGTGTTTTGCAACATTGTGTTAAGGTTAGTTGATAATAAACTTAAAAAACGACAAAAAGGTTTAGGGCAAAATGCCCTAAACCTGACTACGTCCTGTTAGGCAGGGAGGGATGAAATAATAAACTCGTTCAAATTAATACTTCAAGTTATTTAATCTCAACCTCTGCACCAGCCTCTTCCAGTTTTGCCTTCAACGCTTCAGCGTCTGCCTTGGAGATTTTCTCCTTAACAGCCTTAGGCGCACCGTCAACTAGATCCTTAGCTTCTTTTAGTCCAAGACCTGAAAGTTCCTTGACAGCCTTAACAACCTGTAATTTAGCTTGTCCAGCTGACTTAAGGATAACATCAAATTCAGTCTTTTCTGCAGCAGCAGGTGCTCCTGCAGCAGCAGGACCGGCAACAGCAACAGCAGCGGCAGCAGGCTCAATGCCATACTCCTCTTTAAGAACTTTAGCTAACTCTTGTACATCTTTTACTGAAAGATTAACTAAGTCTTCTGCAAATTTTTTAATATCTGCCATGATTTTTATTTTTTTATGTGTTAATAATTATTTCTTCTCTTCTAGCGTTTTTACAATGCCTGCAATCTTGCCGCCACCCTGTGACTGTAGGGCAGAAATGACATTCTTAACAGGAGACTGCAATAACGAAATGATGTCTCCAATAAGTTCTTCCTTGGACTTAATGTTGTAAAGTGCATCAAGATTCTCAGCGCCAATGTATGCACAATCCTGAACAAGAGCTCCTTTAAGAGCAGGCTTGCCTTTTCCGTCTGCAGCGCTAAAGGATTTGATAATCTTAGCGGGTGCGTTTGGAGTGGTTGTGAACATAATTGCTGATGAACCTCTCATCAAAGGCTCAAATTGTTTAGTCTCCTCTATTGCACTCTTTTCCAAAGCTTTAGAGAACAGAGTGTTCTTAACTACAAGCAACTTGATTTGCTGCTTAAAGCATATGCGTCTCAACTTTGCAGTCTGAACAGCGTTGAGTCCCTCAATATCTGTAATATAGAAATTAGGGTTCTCATTAATGAGGGCTGTCAAATCTTCAATAATCTGTGATTTTTTCTCTTTCTTCATGATTTTTCTCCTCCAAATTATTCAGATTCAGCGGCGCCAAATGCCTTAGCATCAATTGCAATACCTGGACCCATAGTTGATGAAATGAAAATGCTCTTAATGTATGTTCCCTTAAGAGACTGAGGTTTCAATTTAACAACCGTGTTTAAAAACTCTCCGGCATTTTGTGTCAGCTGCTCTGCAGTAAATGAAACTTTTCCTACGCTTGTGCATATAATGCCCTGTTTGTCAACCTTGAAGTCAATCTTACCAGCCTTAATATCCTTAACTGCATCCGCCAAATCCATGGTTACAGTACCGGTTTTAGGGTTAGGCATCAGACCTCTTGGTCCTAGGACTCTTCCAAGGGCACCAACTTTAGCCATAACAGTAGGAGTGCAGACAATGACGTCAACGTCAGTCCAGCCTCCCTTTATTTTTTCTACATAATCGTCCAAGCCTACATAATCAGCTCCGGCTTCTTTAGCCTCAGCCTCTTTGTCCGGCGTGCACAATACGAGTACTCTTACTTTCTTGCCTGTTCCGTTAGGAAGGGTAACCACGCCCCTGACCATTTGATTGGCCTTGCGCGGATCTACTCCAAGACGTACAGCAACATCTACCGAAGCATCAAATTTAGTAGAGGTAGTCTCCTTTACTAAACTGCAAGCCTCAGCCAACTTGTACTGTTTTCCCGGCTCAACTTTAGCCCTGGATACTTTTTGATTTTTAGTTAGCTTACTCATTGCGTTTGATTTTATTTAACATCGGCAGGGAATGTTCCCTCTACAGTAATACCCATGCTTCTTGCAGTACCTGCAACCATCTTCATGGCTGACTTAAGGGTAAAGCAGTTAAGATCGGGCATTTTGTCCTCTGCAATTTTCTTAACTTGATCCCAAGTTAATTTGGCAACCTTTTTTCTGTTAGGTTCAGCAGAACCTGACTGAATTTTAGCAACCTCTTTAATCATCACGGCTACAGGAGGTTCCTTTACTACAAAGGTAAAGGACTTATCTGTAAATACGGTGATAATGACGGGAAGCGTCTTGCCGGCTTTCTTTTGGGTAAGCGCGTTAAATTGTTTGCAGAAATCCATAATATTAACTCCCTTAGAACCTAGTGCCGGTCCTACTGGAGGTGAGGGATTTGCTGCACCGCCTTTAATTTGTAATTTAATTAATGCGGCAACTTCTTTAGCCATAATAAATTTATTTATTCTTTAACTACTTGAACAAAGTTAAGTTCCAGAATAGTCTTTCTTCCAAAAATCTTAACCATAACTTTCAACTTCTTCTTGTCTTCCAAGATGTCGTCAATTGTTCCGTCAAAACCATTAAAAGGACCATCGATAACTTTTACAGGTTCGCCTTTGATAAATGGCGCTGCATTCTCCTCTTCTTTTTCAGCCATCTCATCCACTTTTCCAAGCAGCTGATAGACCTCGGAGTCACGTAAAGGAACAGGTTCTTTTTCCTTGCTACCCTTCTTTATAATCTCTGTCAGGAAACCTGACACAAAAGGAATATCACGGATAATATGTTGAATTTCGCCCGTTAGGCAAGACTCAATGAAAATATATCCCGGGAAACAAATTTTGTTGGTGATATATTTCTTCTCGTTCTTTACTTTGTAGACTTTCTCGGTTGGAACAAGGACCTGAGTTACATAATCTTCTTTGTTGAGTCTTTTAATCTCATTAATTATGTACTCCTGAGCCTTCTTTTCTTTTCCGCCCTGCGCTCTTACAACGTACCATTTTTTTGTCAGCTCACTCATTATACAACTGTTATTAATCTGTTATGCAAATTAGTAGAGCATATTATAAATGGCTGTCATTATGTTCTTGAACGCAATGTCCATCAAGAATATCAGTACTGCAAATATTAGTGTTGTCACCATTACCACAATAGCTGAATTCTGTAACTGCGCCCAAGTAGGCCAGGTGACCTTCTTGGTCAACTCTGTATAAGCCTCTTTAAGATTATAACTTACTTTGTTCATTTAAATTTTAATTATGGACTTAGCAATTGGAAGCTTTGCATTGTCCTATTAAAACGTGAATCAAATCGTAACATCTGATTCAGTGCAGGGACAGAGCGATTCGAACGCCCATCAGCGGTTTTGGAGACCGCGATTCTACCCTTGAACTATGTCCCTAAACTAACCCCTGCGCCTCATCCTTTTTACTTTACAAAAGTCTAAGACTCAGGGATTTATAGATGTTAAACTATCGCGAGCCAAATAATGCTCCCAATAGATTATTCTAGTATCTTGGTTACCTGTCCGGCACCTACAGTTCTGCCGCCTTCACGCATAGCGAACTTAAGTCCTTCTGACAATGCAACTGGGTAGATTAACTCTACTTGGATAGCTACGTTATCACCGGGCATTACCATCTCAACTCCCTGAGGAAGATCAATCTCTCCGGTTACATCCATAGTACGGATGAAGAACTGAGGACGATATTTATTTTTGAATGGAGTGTGACGGCCGCCTTCTTCTTTCTTCAAGACGTAAATCTGTGCCTCGAATTTCTTATGAGGAGTAACGGAACCAGGTTTTCCAACAACCATTCCTCTCTTAAGGTCCTTCTTGTCAATACCTCTTAGAAGCAAACCAACGTTATCGCCGGCTTCACCTTCATCAAGGATCTTGCGGAACATCTCGACACCTGTTACAACAGTCTTCTTAGGCTCGTCGCCAAGTCCGATAAGTTCAACCTCATCGCCAACCTTGACAATACCGGTCTCAATTCTACCTGTAGCAACTGTGCCACGGCCTGTGATCGAGAAGATATCCTCTATAGGCATCAAGAATGGTTTCTGATTATCACGAACAGGAAGCGGAATGTACTCATCGACTGCGGCCATAAGATCAATAACCTTCTCTTCCCATTTCTTGTCTCCATTAAGAGCACCAAGAGCTGAACCTCTAATTACTGGGGCATTGTCTCCGTCATACTGATAGAAAGAAAGAAGCTCTCTAACTTCCATCTCTACTAGGTCTAGCATTTCAGGATCGTCAACCAGGTCAACCTTGTTAAGAAATACGACAATCTTTGGAACGTTTACCTGACGTGCCAATAGAATGTGCTCTCTTGTTTGAGGCATAGGACCGTCGGTAGCAGCTACAACTAGGATTGCGCCATCCATCTGTGCAGCACCTGTAACCATGTTCTTTACATAGTCAGCATGCCCCGGGCAGTCAACGTGAGCATAGTGACGGTTAGCTGTCTGATACTCAACGTGTGCGGTGTTAATGGTAATACCGCGCTCCTTCTCCTCAGGAGCATTATCGATCTGATCAAAAGTCTTGATCTCGTCGTCTCTGGAGAAACCTCTCTCTGCAAGCACCTTGGTGATAGCTGCAGTTAAAGTGGTTTTGCCGTGGTCAACATGGCCAATTGTACCAATGTTAACATGGGGTTTATCCCTCTTAAATACTTCTTTTGCCATAATATTTATTATTAATTAATTAATATTGATTTCGAAACACTGCCCTTCCAATCTCCTATTACTCAACGTCAAGTAGAGCCGACATCGGGACTTGGACCCGAGACCTCTTCCTTACCAAGGAAGTGCTCTACCTCTGAGCTACGTCGGCCTTCTTAGAGCGGAAGACGGGGTTCGAACTCGCGACCCTCAGCTTGGAAGGCTGATGCTCTACCAACTGAGCTACTTCCGCGGTAAAAATTTTGTGGAGAGGGAAGGATTCGGACCTCCGAAGGCATAAGCCAGCAGATTTACAGTCTGCCCCAGTTGGCCACTTTGGTACCTCTCCGGTTGCACAAAAAAATAGAGCCGATGGAGGGATTCGAACCCCCGACCAGCTGATTACAAATCAGCTGCTCTGGCCAACTGAGCTACATCGGCATTAAAAAATGCCCTTTTTTAGAGGACTGCAAAGGTAGAATTTTTGAATTAAAACACAAAACTTTTTGAAATATTTTTTATTTTGACTCAAATTCTTGTTGCTGCCAATATCGATTTGCTTATAGAGTCAGCATCTAAGCCGCACTCAATAAGTTGTTCATTAACAGTTGAATGTTCAATAAAATGATCCGGAATTCCAAGACCTTTTATCTTTATGTTATTAACCCCTTTTTCTGCAATATACTCACATACAGCTCCATACAAGCCTCCTATCACAGTGCCGTCTTCTACCGTAACAATTTTTTTGCAGTTATTTAACGCCTCATCTATTGCTGACTTATCTAGAGGTTTTAAAAATCTCATGTTATAGTGAGCAATGCTAATATTCTCTTTTTCAGCAATTTCAATTGCTTTCTCAACATTGTTCCCGATGGTTCCTATAGACAGTACGGCAATGTCTTTTCCCTCTTTTATCTTAACAGCTTTCCCAATTTCTATTTTGTTAAATTCTTTTGGAAGTTCCAAACCTTGACAGCAGCCTCTTGGATAACGGATGGATATTGGACCTGTGTACTCAGGAAGAGATGCGGAATATAGCATATCTTGTAATTCTATTTCATTAATTGGCGCCATCTCCGTGATATTGGGAACGATACGCAGATATGATAAATCAAAAGCGCCCTGATGTGTGGCACCATCTTCTCCAACAAGACCCCCTCTGTCTATGCAGAAAACAACCTTCAAATTTTGCAGTGCAACATCGTGAATAATTTGATCATAAGCGCGTTGCAAGAAAGATGAATATATGTTGCAAAACGGCAGCATACCTCCTGCAGCAAGACCTGCGGAAAAAGTTACGGCGTGCTCTTCTGCAATTCCTACGTCAAATGTTCTCTCCGGAAATACTTTAAGCATGTCGCATAACTGACCGCCGCTTAACATTGCCGGAGTGATACCTACAATTCTATTATTTTTCTTTGCAAGTCTGACAATGGTTTGTCCAAAAATATTCTGATATTTAAGGGGTTGTCCTGCTTTTGAAATTCTCTCTCCTGTCTCTACGTCAAACTTTCCCGGTGCGTGCCAGATGCTTTGAGCCTTCTCTGCCGGTTCATATCCTTTGCCTTTCAATGTTCTGATATGTAGCAGCTTAGGTCCTTTAAGGTTTTTTAGATTTGTTAAAGTTGTGATAAGCTCTCCTATATCATTGCCATCTATTGTACCAAAATATCTGAATCCAAGTCCTTCAAACACAGAGCCGTGCTTAACTACGGCAATCTTTGTGCTCATTGCAAATTTTTGCAGTATTGCTCTAAGTTTTCCGTTGCCTACTTTGTTCCAAACCTTATTTTTGATACTATTATAAGTAGGTGACGTGGTGATTTTGACAAGATAGTTGTGCATTGCACCAACGTTTTTGTCTATGGCAATTTGATTATCATTTAGAATGACAAGAATGTCTGTTTTGGAAACGCCGGCATTATTTAATCCCTCAAAAGAAAGACCACCTGTTGCGGCGCCGTCGCCGAGCACAGCCACAATCTTTATGTCTTCACCCCTCAGCTTTGCAGCAGTTGCAAGTCCTAGAGCTGCTGATACAGAGGTTGATGCGTGGCCCACTCCAAATGCGTCATACGGACTCTCGCTCATTTTTGGGAATCCGCTGGGACCGTTCTTTGTTCTGTTGTTTTTGAACTCTTCTCTCCTGCCTGTGAGAATCTTGTGGGCATAAGCCTGATGCCCTACATCCCAAACAATTTTATCATTTGGAGTATCAAATACATAGTGAAGAGCAACTGCAAGTTCTACCGCTCCAAGAGAGGCTCCCAGATGCCCGGGATTCTTGGCGCAACACTCGGTGATATATTCTCTTAACTCTTTGCACAGCCCGATAAGTTGTCCTGTGCTAAGTCCTCTTAAATCTTTAGGTGAATTTATTTTCTCTAACATGTCTCCCTCTATTATTACCTAAAATTCAAAGGTACGATTTTAAAACTATTTTGCCACAAAGTAAAATTAAAGATTTTGCGGTTTGGAATAAAAGCAATAAATTGTCGCGTTTTTTGGGGTTCCAGAGAGATTTGAAAATAAACAACATAAAAATACAATAAATGAATAACGTACAAAAATTAATGAACGACAGCTTTGTTGCTCGTTGGGCGGCACTTATACTCATCGCTTTGATGATGTTCTTTGGATATATGTTTGTGGATGTTATGTCCCCGCTGCAGACAATGCTGGAAGCACAAAGAGGTTGGACTCCAGATGTTTTTGGAACATACGCAGCTTCTGAATATATCTTAAACGTATGCGGATTTCTAATCCTTGCAGGTATTATCCTGGACAAGTGCGGCGTAAGGTTTACAGGAACACTCTCTGCTTCTCTAATGGTGATTGGCGCATCAATAAAATTTATCGGAGTTAGCGACTGGTTCCAAACTACAAATTTCTGCGCATGGCTAAATACTTGGTGGACAGCACTTCCTGCAAGCGCTAAATTATCCTGTCTTGGCTTTATGATTTTCGGCAGCGGTTGTGAGATGGCCGGAATTACTGTTTCTAAAGCTATTGCAAAATGGTTTAAAGGAAAAGAGATGGCCCTCGCAATGGGAATAGAGATGGCGATTGCGCGTCTTGGCGTATTTGCAGTATTTTCACTTTCTCCGCTAATTGCCAATTCTCATTTTTGGCAGAACCTGTGCGGAACACCTGTTGTTGCGCCGGTTGCATTTTGCACCGTACTGCTTTTGATAGGCCTGATTAACTTCTTGGTCTTCAGAGTTATGGATAGCAAATTTGACAAACAACTTGGAGCTATGTCAGCCGGAGATCCGGAGGAAGAATTTAAGATTAGCGATCTCGGAAAAATTTTCAGCAGCAGAATGTTCTGGATTATTGCGCTTCTTTGCGTGCTTTATTATTCAGCAATTTTCCCATTTCAGAGATATGCAACTAACTTCCTTGAGAGCACGTTGAAGATCCCGACAGAAACTGCTGCCAATTTATTCCACTGGTTCCCGATTTTGGCTATGGTTCTGACTCCGTTCCTTGGTTCATTTATTGATCACAAAGGCAAAGGAGCGTCTATGCTTCTGTACGGTTCTTTGATAATGATTATCTGTCACTTATCATTTGCATTCTTGCTGCCTGCTTATCCAAAACAATGGCTTGCGCTATTAATAATTGTAGTACTTGGAGTATCATTCTCTTTGGTTCCTGCATCATTGTGGCCAAGTGTGCCAAAAATTATTGACAGACAAATTTTAGGAAGCGCTTATGCGCTTATATTCTGGATTCAGAATATAGGGCTTTGCTTTGTTCCTAAGATTATTGGTAATGTGCTAAATGCTGTTAATCCTGGAGTTGCAGAGGCTCGTCAGGCGGCAGAACAAGCTCATCAGGCACTTCCTGCATATAATTACACAGTTCCTATGATTATTTTTGCATCATTTGGAGTTGCCGCATTTATTCTAAGTTTCTGGTTAAAAGCTGAGGATAAACGCAAGAAGTACGGCCTGGAACTTCCTAATATTCAGAAGAAATCTGCTGAGGCCTAAATATTAGAGCGGAATTTTACTGACTATAATATTCTAAAAACTCAAATATATAAAATGGAGAAAGCCATTAAATTACTAAGAGATTCAAAAAGCGCTCGCTGGCTGGTACTTGCCTGTTTGGTAGTTCCTATGTTTGCGTCCTACTTCTTTGATGACATGTTCTCTACGGTGTCTCATATTTTCAAGACTCCGGAATTTGTTCAGTTAGCCTGGAATTCACAAGATTACGGCTTTTATGCCGGCGGTTATTCATTCTTGTGTGTTTGGGGAGGCTTGATTATTTGCGGAATGCTTCTTGATAAATGGGGCGTTCGTTTTACAGGTTCATTATTTGTTGCTATGATGGTTGGCGGTGCCGGAATTGTTGCTTATGCAATTAGCGGCAGCTTTAACGGCAGCGGACTTCATAACTGGATGGCCGGATTCACTGCAAAACCCTCATTAGTATTGGCTTACATTGGTTGTACGTTGTTCGGGCTCGGCAGTGAAATTGCAGGAGTTGCGGTGACGCGGTCAATTGCCAAATGGTTCAAAGGAAAAGAAATGGCCTTGGCAATGGGACTTCAGCTTTCAATTGCGCGTCTTGGTACCGCTCTTGCTTTTGTATTTGCGCCAACATTGGTTGGTCTCACAGATGCTCCCGGCAAGTTTTATTCTTTTGCTGATACAGGAAAGCCGGCACTTATAGGTCTTGGAATTATGGCGGTTGGAATCGTATTGTGGAGTTTATTTATCACGATGGATTTCCGTTTGGATAAACAGACGGGAGAGACTGATAAAAAGGATATTAAAGAGGAAGATAAATTTAAGTTTTCTGACATTTTTAAAATCTTGACAAACAAGCATTACATCCTTGTCTCTTTGCTTTGCGTTTTCTTCTATTGCTGTATTATTTCATTCAAAAAGTTTGGTACTTCAATTCTTATTCCTCGTTTTGGAATAGATTTGGAAGTTGCAAAATGGATGATTGCAATGATTCCTTTCTTTACGGTAATTTTTACTCCGTTATTTGGCTCTCTTGTGGATCACAGGGGAAAGGGGACAACATGGATGATACTTGGTTCATGCGTAGTACTTATTGCACACATTTTAATATGCTTTGCACCAGGCGGTTCTCATTTCTGCGGTTATGCGGCAATTGCTCTTTTGGGCGTTGGATATTCATTGGTCCCGGCTGCAATGTGGCCGTCTATTCCAAAGATTATTCCAGAGAAAAATCTTGGTTCTGCATACTCTTTGATTTATTGGATTCAGAATATGGGAATGTTATTAGTTCCAATATTTGTAGGCGGTATATTAAAGAGATACATAATTGATGCTAACAATGTTTCACAGCAAGTCAGCGCTGCAGTTCATGCGGAGTATCTGTTTATAGGTCTAGGTATTGTGGCTGTAACTGTTTCTATATTGCTTGCAAAATCTTCTAAGAAAAATCCTCAGTTGCATCTTGATGATCCAAATAAAGTAAAGAATGCGGCGTAAAAATGTTTGGAAATAAAAATAAAAAAGCGGTTATATTTTAACCGCTTTTTTTGTTTGAACTGTAATTGGGCTGAGCGACTAAATGCCGCGGAACTGAGCTGGGGCCCATGCATCTTTCACCGCTGTAGCGGTGTAAACCAACTTGCAATGCGCTGCTTTGTAGCGTATTGCTTTAGACAACACAAAGTGTTGTCTATTTTTTTATGTTAGGTTCTTGTATGCCGTAATGTTTTCTCCTGTTCAAAGACTTTAAGCAAAAAGCCAGAATAATTGCAATTGAACATGTGACTGCAAAGGTTAGCATAGGCAGAACGTAATTATATTTTGGGTTATCCGGATACCTTATAGGCAACGCGGCATTATATGTAGCCAAAATGCAGTATTTGTTTAGTATCCAGCCTATAAGCATAGGAATTCCCCACAGTCCTATATTTTGAATATAGTAGGTTAGTGCCATTGCTGTTCCAAATTGTTTTTCCGGAATAATTTTAGCCAGGGAAGGCCACATTGCGGAAGGGAGCATTGCAAAACCAATTCCCAAAAGAATCATCAATATTATGGCAATCCATGGAGCGTGAGTAAACGGAAGAGCAAAGAATAAATGCACGCCTGTTATGAGCACAGCTCCAAAAATCATAAGGTCCGCTCCGTGTCCGTATTTGTCATAAATTCTTCCAAATAAAGGAGTTAAGATGATGCATCCAAACGGCAGAATTGCAGGAATTGCACCGGCCCATTTTTCCGCCACACCAAATTTGTTAACCATAAGAGATGAAGCAAACTGGTAGAAAGGAGAAACTGCTGCGTAAAAAATCAGACACAAAAATGCGATCAGCCAAAACCCAGGATTTGTAACAATAGCTTTAACATCTTTAAGAGAGAATGCGTCATCTTCTGTTTCTCCGGCCGCTAATTTGTTATCTGCTAGCTGTTTATCCAAACGTTTGTCCTGGATGCAATAGAAGAAGAAACAAACCAGAGCTATGCCAAGTAGAATAAGGGCAAACATTACTGATGCACTGACATTGCCGTAATGTGCTGCAATTAAAGGGGATACAATGAGAGCAAGAGCTGACCCAAGTCTTGCAAGAGCAAGCTGAATACCCATTGCCATGGCCATCTCTTTACCTTTGAACCACTTAACAATAATCTTGCTCACCGTTATTCCTGCAACCTCTGAACCAACTCCAAAAATTCCAAATCCTATGACAACCCATATTACCTGTTTTTTCATGTGCGCTCCAACAAAATAGCCAAGATATTGCGCGCCCGTAGCAGGGTCAATTACAGGTATATAAGTTATTGCATAGTACTTAACGGCAATACCTATTACCATAAGAATGCATGATAATATGCCGGTAAATCTTACCCCTTTTTTATCTAGAATAAAACCGCCGAATATCAGCATGCCAAGGAAAACATTGAAGATAGAATATGAGCCGGCAAACCAGCCGAATTCAATGCTGTTCCAAAGATTATTTTCCTCAAGCATTGTTTGCAGAGGGGCAAAGATATCAGAGGTGACGTACGCTGCAAACATCACCAGCGAGATTATGAGCAAGGCTATCCATCTTGCTGCAGCAGAGTCTCTTAAGGTCTTTTTTATGGTATCCATTATTTGGGCAAGCTCACCCGGGAAGTTATCTCTTTGCCGCTTTTTGTTTCTTTCTAACTATAGTTTGGCTTCTGTCGGGACCCACGGAAATAACACTGATAGGTACCTGCAATTCTTTCTCTATGAAGCTGATATATTGTTTGTATGCAGCAGGGAAGTCACTGTCTTTTTTACATTTGCTCAAGTCTTTTTTCCAACCTTTGAACTCTTTGTACACAGGTTCTATTTTGGTGTAGGTGTCATAAGGGACTCTGTCAGTTTTCTGACCGTCCACTTTGTATGCAACTGCAACTTTAATCTTGTCAAAAGTGTCCATGACATCTGCCTTCATCATGATAAGATTTGTTACGCCGTTGAGCATAATGGCATACTTAAGTGCAGGAATATCAAGCCATCCGGTTCTTCTCGGACGTCCGGTTGTTGCGCCGAATTCACACCCTCTTTGTCTTAGTTCTTCTCCTGTATTATCAAACAATTCTGTAGGGAAAGGACCTGCGCCAACTCTTGTGCAGTATGCTTTGAAAATTCCGTAAACCTTTCCAATCTTAAGAGGGGAAAGTCCAAGGCCTGTGCATGCGCCTGCGCAAATAGTTGAGGATGAGGTTACAAAAGGATATGCCCCAAAATCCACATCCAGCAAAGTTCCCTGAGCTCCCTCTGCAAGAGCAGTCTTTGTTTTAAGATATGTGTTCAGTTCATATTCACTGTCTACGATCTGGAACTCCTTAAGATAATTTACAGCATCCATCCACTCTTTCTCATGTTCTTCTATATTGTATTGGAAATCAAATTGTTTAAGAAATATTTTATGTTTTTCCTTAAGTGTGTTGAATCTGCTTTTGAAATCTTTTGCAAGAATATCTCCAACTCTCAATCCGTTGCGTCCTGTTTTATCCATGTATGTTGGTCCGATTCCTTTAAGAGTAGAGCCAATCTTGGTCTTTCCCTTGGAGGCCTCTGAAGCTGCGTCAATAATTTTATGGGTAGGCAGAATCAAGTGAGCCTTCTTTGATATAATAACTCTTTGTGTAACAGGTACTCCAAGAGCTTCAATACCTTTGCACTCCTCTCTGAAAATAATAGGATCAAGCACTACGCCATTGCCTACAATGTTGATAGTATTTTTTCTGAACACACCGGCGGGAACAGAGTGAAGAACAAATTTCTTTCCTTCAAAATTCAGAGAGTGTCCCGCATTAGGACCTCCTTGAAATCTGCAGATTACCGGATAATTTTTTGCAAGAACGTCAACAATTTTCCCCTTGCCCTCGTCTCCCCACTGTAGTCCTAAAACAACATCAACTTTCATAAGCGCTAAAATATTTAATTGTTAATTTTTATTTTTTTCAAATTAGAAAGGAAGATCATCTGTCGTATCATTCTCTCCGGGGAAATCCTGATTTATAGGTGTTTGTGGCTGCTGCGGCTGAGGTGCCGGAGTTGTGTGCTGAGGCACATATCCGCCTTGAGATGCGGGGTTATCAGATTTTCTTCCAACAAGCTGCAATGAGTCTGCATAAATTTCAGTCACATACCTTGTCTGGTTATTTTGGTCTGTATAATTTCTTGTTCTAATTTTACCTTCTATGTACACTTGAGTGCCCTTCTTTACATACTTCTCTACGATATCCGCTAACGCTCTCCAACACACAACGTTATGCCATTCTGTCTTTTCCTGCGCCGCACCGCTTCTATCTTTAAATCTTTCTGATGTTGCAAGCGTAAAGTTTGCGACGGATGCTCCACTTTCCAGATGTCTAACCTCCGGATCTTTGCCAACATTTCCCAATAGAATTACTTTGTTTACAGACATATTTTTTAGATTTTTTTGATTGCGTAAAAGTACTCTTAAATTATCGATTCTGCAAAACTCCTCATCCTCTCTGCATCCGGTTTTCTACCTGTAAAAAGCTCAAATCCCGGTATAGCTTGGTTGACCAGCCATTCCAGTCCGCCTATGTAGTTTGGAGCGTTTGGAAATGACGGGTTTTTATAGTTTGCCTCAATTAGTAAAACTCCCGACAGGTCACTCTCTTTTAATTCTTCTATTCTTAGCGGCAGCGCATATACTACAACGGAAACGCTTTTAACAATATCCGCCACCTCATTAAGTCCGGTAAATTCAGCTCCAATTTTTGTCGCAAATTCTTTTGCCTTATCTATACTTCTGTTTGCTATAATAGTCTTAAAACCAGAGTTGACTAGTGCCAGCGCTGCTGCTTTTCCGGCTCCGGCACAACCAACGCACAAGGCTGCCCGCATATTTTGCGGCTCAGCACCTTGCCGCAAAATTTTGTGGTTTAACGCGCTTTGCGCAGAGATGGACGCTCCCTCCGGGAGTGGTCTGGGGCTTAATAAATATTTATTAATAATTCTTCTCACTGCCAAATAATCGGTGCTGTAGGAATAGACTTCGCCTGCCTTGAATATCAAAGTATTAGCGGCATTTAATATGGAGGTGACGGTGTCCGGACGGGTGACGTATTGCATCACGGATTCTTTGAAAGGTGCAGTGACATTTACGCCGCTGTATCCGCCGTCGTGAACTTTTTGCATTGCCTCTTCTACGCTCCGGGCTTCAATGAGTTCGTATTCGTCTGTATTTCCACTGTAGGCTCTTTTGAATAGGGCCGGGCTTAGAGAGTGTTTTATTGGATTTCCTATGAGGGCGAACTTTGCCATATATTTTATTTGGTAAATTTTATAACATATTGGTTACCAATTGATATGAGAGAATTTTTGTAGAAACAGCGACAGATGATAGCCATCTCCAAATCCATGGTGGATTTTTACGGAGACCGGCATTAGGATTTTATTGCCTCTTTTATAAAACTTTCCGGTAACCACGTGTGGAAACGAAGCGTCAAAAGGTGAAAAAGGCTCCGCAACCGCGGTAAAATTAATCCACGGGACACAGGAAAAGCAGATGAGATTTCCATGCATATTATCCGCCTTAAGGTTTAGACCGTCAGATATTTCAGCCTGATTTTCAGCTTTTCTAGCCTCCCTTATGAAAGAGTCTATATCGCTGTTGTTGTTAAACCAGACAAAAGCCAGTGTATTGTTTCTTTTTCTAAGATATGTTGGACCGATACTTGTATTGTCATACAGATAAACTTCCCCGTTTTCTATTCTGTATCTGAAATTTTCTATGCTGTCCGCAATCTTTAATGTGTTGTATAGGGTTGTCATGTAAAAGGAACGTCCCGTGCTTTGTGCATAATCGTACACCTGGGTAACATCTACGTCTGCAAGCACTCCTCCCAGAGGATATTTAAACTTTGAGAAGTACTCGTATACTTCTTTGCGTTCCCAATTTTGAATATCTATTTTTGTTTTCATTATTTATTCTTGCTTGTATCTGACGATCTTTGTCTGAGCGCCTCGTAACATAAAATTGCAGCTGATACAGAGACGTTTAGCGAGTCAAGTTTTCCAAGCATCGGAATCATTATTTTCTCGCTTGCCGCCTTTCTCCAAAAATCTGTAAGACCTTTTGCCTCACTTCCCATCACAATTGCACAGCCTCTTCTCATGTCTGTATTGTAATATAATTTTGAATCTTGCAATTGAGCCGTGTATATGACTATGTTGTTTGTTTTAAGCCATTTATAAGCTTCTTCATTGGTGCAGCAGATAACGTTTTGAGTAAATATTCCCCCAAGACTTGCGCGGATTAAGTTGGGATTGTAAAGATCAGTTAGTTCATCACATATTAACACTCCGTCTGCTCCGCAAGCGTCTGCCGTTCTTAAAAGCGCACCTAGATTTCCAGGTTTCTCAACGCTTTCAACTACCAAAATAAGAGGCTGATAGTTGCCTTTCTCATCACACTTGACTTGAAGGTTTATATCCTCCAGCCTTTTTTTTCTCTCTTTAACAACCGCTGCAATTCCTTCTGTACCTGCGCGATAGGCAAGCTTGCCATAGACGTCTTCTGTTACTTCAAAACAGATATCATCTATCGCGTATTTTTTTATTTCATTAAAATTTTTCTCAGAAATTATTTTGGTGCAATAGAAAACGGTGCGCAGCTCGTATCCCGCGTTAATGCAATCTAGAACTTCTCTAACTCCTTCTACAACAAATAAATGTTTTGCTCTGCGCTCTTTAGATTTCTCATAAAGCTCAAGAGCCTCTTTAATTTTTGGATTTTTTAAAGAGGTGATAAAATTTCTATCGTCATTCGGGGCCATTAATTATCTGTCGGGAATAAAATTATTTATACTGTTCCGCCTTCATCTGAGGGAAGAATAAAACATCTTGAATAGATGTCTGGTTGGTCATGAACATTGTCAGACGGTCCATTCCAATTCCCATTCCGCTTGTAGGGGGCATTCCGTATTCAAGAGCGCGGATGAAATCCATGTCAATATACATAGCCTCGTCATCACCTTTGTCCTTCAGCCTCAGCTGATCTCTAAACCTTTCCAGCTGGTCAACGGGGTCATTCAACTCACTGTATGCATTTGCAAGCTCCTTGCCGCAAACAAATAATTCAAATCTCTCAACAAGAGTATCATCATCTCTCTTTCTTTTTGTAAGGGGAGAGGTTGCAACAGGGTAGTCAGTTACAAATGTTGGCTGGATAAGATTTTTCTCACAGAACTCTCCAAACAGAGCATCAATCAGCTTGCCCGCTCCAAAGCTTGGGTCAACCTGAACTTTCAATTTCTTGCAAGCATCTAGCAACTGCACCTCATCCATGCCTGTGATATCTACGCCGGCATACTCCTTAATTGCCTCAATCATAGGTAGTCTGCGGTATGGTCCCTTAAATTCAACATCTTGCTCTCCAATTTTTAGCTTGGTGGTGTCGTTGACTGCTACTGCAACTTTTTCCAACATCTGCTCAACAAATCTCATCATCCAGTTGTAATCTTTGTAGGCAACGTAAATCTCCATTGCTGTAAATTCCGGATTGTGAGTGCGGTCCATTCCCTCATTTCTGAAGTCTTTGCTGAACTCATAAACACCCGGATAACCACCAACTATAAGTCTCTTTAAATAAAGCTCATCCGCAATCCTCAAATACAAGTCCATATCCAAAGTGTTGTGATGTGTTACAAACGGACGTGCATTAGCTCCCCCGGGAATTGGCTGAAGAACAGGAGTTTCTACTTCCAGACAGCCGTTCTCATTAAAGAAGTTGCGCATTGTATTGTAAATCTTTGTTCTCTTAACAAAGACATCCCTTGTCTTAGGATTAACAACCAAATCTACATATCTCTGGCGGTAGCGCAATTCAGGATCTGCAAATGCATCATAGACGGTGCCGTCTTTCTCCTTGACAATGGGAAGAACTCTAAGAGATTTGCAAAGAAGTTTTATCTCTTTTACGTGAATGGTTTTCTGTCCCGTTTGAGTTACAAAAGCGTATCCCTTTACGCCAATGAAATCTCCAATGTCCATAAGTTTCTTAAAGACAGTATTATACATCATCTTATCCTCTTCCGGACAAACCTCATCTCTTTTGACATAAGCCTGTATTCTCCCAAAAGAATCTTGTATCTCTATAAAGGAGGCTGCCCCCATGATTCTGCGGCTCATCAACCTTCCGGCCAGGCAAACATTCTGGAAATGCTCATGGTCTTTATCGTTCTCTGCGGTCTCCGGATTAAACACTTCCATAATCTCTTTGGATGATGTGTTAACCGGGTATTCTTCTGCGGGATACGGATTAATTCCCAATTTCCTAAGTTCCTCCAGTGACTGACGTCTTATTTGTTCCTGTTCATTAAGATTCTGTTCCATCTTTATTCTGTTAATAATAAATTATTTAGGGCCTTTTTCCAAAGGGGCAAATTTAATATTTTTCTATGATAAAAGAAATATATTCTTTACATTTGCGTCTTGACGATGGATGTAAAAAACATAGAGAAGAAGTGGGTACTTAGAGAGCCGGGCAACCCTCTTTACACAAGGCAGCTTATGCAGGATCTTGGAGTTGATGAGGTTCTGGCAAACCTTCTAGTTCAGAGGGGAGTAAAAGATTATGCGGAGGCCAGGGATTTCTTCCGGCCCAATTTGAAAATGCTTCATGATCCATTCTTAATGAAAGATATGGATGCTGCCGTTGAGCGTGTCCATTCTGCAGTTGAGAATGGGGAAAATATTCTGATTTACGGTGATTACGACGTTGACGGAACATCTGCCGTTTCTCTTGTTTATTCTTTCTTAAAAACTCTAACCAACAGAATTGACTATTATATTCCCGACAGATATGATGAGGGATACGGTATCTCTTTTCATGGAGTGGAGTGGGCGGCTGAGCGCAAAGTGAATCTTGTCATTGCTCTTGACTGCGGCATAAAAGAGGCTGATTCTGTGAAGTATGCAAAAGAGAAGGGAATCGATTTCATAATTTGCGACCACCATTTGCAGGGCGATGTTCTTCCTCCGGCGGTTGCAGTTCTTGATCCAAAACGTTCCGATTGCGACTACCCTTTTGATGACCTGTCGGGATGCGGAGTCGGATTTAAATTAGTGCAAGGTTACGCACAGAAATATGAAATTCCATTTGAGAAGATTGAAACTTTGCTGGATTTGGTGGCAGTGAGCATAGCTGCTGATTTGGTGTCAGTTACGGGGGAGAACAGGGTGCTTGCGTATTTTGGATTAAAGAGATTAAACGAGGCGCCGCGCAAGGGGCTTCTTGCAATGATAAAACTTTCCGGACTGGAGAAGCATAAGATTACCATTGATGATATTGTGTTTAAGATTGGTCCAAGAATTAACGCTGCAGGCAGAATGGAGAGCGGAAGAACGGCCGTGGATTTGCTGACTTCTCAGAATGAGACGGATGCCACAAAGTTTGGTAAGGAAATTAATGAACACAATAACGATCGTAAAAATATTGACCGTGAGATCACTAAAGAGGCGGTGGAAATTGTGAAGAAGGAGTCCGATTTTGATAAATTGAATTCTACGGTTGTTTACAATGAGGGATGGCATAAAGGTGTTGTTGGAATTGTTGCAAGCCGCTTGGTAGAAGCATTTTACAGACCTACGATAGTTCTTACAAAATCTTCTAACGGTTTTGTTACGGGTTCCGCTAGAAGTATTCCCGGTTTTGATTTGTATGAGGCTATTGAGTCTTGTTCAGATTTGCTTGAGAATTTTGGCGGCCATGTTTATGCGGCGGGTCTTACCCTTAGGGAGGAGAATCTTCCAGAGTTTAAGAGACGCTTTGAAGAGGTTGTCACTAAGAAGATTACAAAAGAGATACTTACTCCTATTATAAGTGCGGATTCTTTCTTGGAATTCCGCCAGATTACTCCAAAGTTCTTTAGGCTTTTAAATCAGTTCCAGCCTTTCGGTCCGGGGAATCTTTCTCCTGTGTTTATTACGGAGAATGTCTATGATAACGGAAACGGCAGAAAGGTAGGCAGTTACAATGGTCATTTGAAATTGGAGCTTATCCAGGAGGATGAACCTTATCGTCCTCTTTCTGCGATTGCGTTTAACATGTCTGATTACTTTGATCATTTGGAGGCGGGCAATCCTGTGGATATCTGTTACTCAATTGCTGAGAATTTCTATCGCAGCAGCATTGCCAATGTTCAGCTGAGAATAAGGGACATACGGGAACGCAACGATTTTAGTTTCTAGGCGCGGCTTTGCGTGGATGTGGGAATGAAATGGCTGTACGCGGGTGGCGTGTTGTTAATTTGCTTATTTACAGTTGTTTATGGCCGTAGAGGTTCTTTTTTCTGGTCCCCTGTTGGTGTAATGTATTAATAATGAATATTTTAATTTTTACCACCTATAAACGGAGCGGCGTAGCCATGTAAACCACTGATCATTCCGCCACAAAGCGGAGGAATGAAAAAGGAGGAGGACTTGTGGATTGAGTTTTAGTAATTAAACCCAAATTGCCACAACGGAATAACGTCTCCGTGTCCGACCTCAATGTCATCCTTGACCACAAAACTATTGCTGATATTTTCTATTTGCTTATGCCTTTTTTTGTGGCCTCCAATTTCAAAAGTATATTTATCTATCTTGAAATCAGATTCTTTTGATGACGTTACATCATTCCTTACACGCATCTGATTATAAAAAAATGTCTCTCTAATATTGCCAATTTCTGGCTTATCTCCGGACAAAGCATACATTAGGCTAGGATTATCTATATAAACTTTTTCAACTTTGCCCAAGCCACGCATTCCTCCGGTGTTGTCTCTAAGTTGCCCTATCATGCCTGTTTTTTCCAGCATAATCAAATAGTCAGAGATATTGTTTTTACTAACCCCAATCTCTTTTGCCATGTTGTCTGCATTTGGTTTAAATGGAGCAAGAGTGGAAATAATTGAAAGCATCATTTTCAATTTTTTTGCGGTAATGGCTTTCATGTCCGTGTACATAGGAATGTCATTTTCAATAGTTTGAGTAATGACCTGTTCCATTCGTATTGCAAAACGTCCCTCCATTGCAAAAGGATAGTAACCCTGTTTAAGATATTTTCTGAAAAGCGGCAGGGGATGTTGAATGTCTTTGATTTTCACTTTATGTGCTAGTATCTCCTCTAGTGTGTAAACTTTGACATCAACGTTCTGGTATAATGCTAAATACTCTCTAAAAGACATTCCCTGCATTTCATACATTACCACGCGTCTGCTTAAATCTGCCTTACCCTTATATATGTCTAAAATAGAGGAACCTGTAAAGACGATATGCAAATCAGGATGAACATCATAAATTTGTTTTAATTCTCTTGACCACCCGGAATATTTGTGAATTTCATCTATGTATAAATTAGTGCCGCCCTCTTTAACAAAATCATCGGCCAATTGTAGAATAGTATGATTTCCAAAATAAATGTTATCAGCCGCTACATACAAGTGATTACCAGTGTGTTGATGGGCTATGAGATATTGTAGCATTATTGTGGTCTTTCCTATTCCTCTTGGACCAATAATGCCAATCAATCTATCACCCCAAATGATTTGACTGTACTTGTAGCGATTGAATTTTGTCGGTGTTGCTTTAATTTTTTCCGACATGTATGCATATAATGAATCCTCTATCATGGCTTTAAGATTTGTTGCAAATATATATAAAAATCCCTCAATGAGTGCTTTTTTTACAAAAAATCTCCCTCATTGAGGGATTCTATTTCAGCAACCTGTGAAGCAGGTTGCTGAAGCAATGCGCTACAAAGCAGCGTATTGCCTTGTGGTTAACACCGCTGACGCGGTGAAGGAGGCACGCGCCTCCGGCGCGGCGTTAGCGGCTACGCCGCTCCGCTTGGGTACGGGGATTTTACTCCTTTGGTAATCTGTTTAGAATTTTTTTTGCGATGGCGGGTTTATCCCAGATGGTGGTATCAACCTGAATTCTTGAACATTGTAAGTATGCCGGTTCTCTAATTGTAAGCATGGTTTTTATCCATGTTTCCGTATCTGTTTCTCCTTTTACGGCAAAGACGGGGCGTTGACTTGCCGTGTCTTTTAAGCGGAATGCCAATTCTTTGATTGTGCAAGTCAGATAGACGCAAAAAGTTTTTTCTTTGATGAGTTTGTTACACTCCGGGTTCATGGGAGTTCCGCCGCCGAGTGATAAAACCAGATTTTTATTATAGAAGTCCTTTAGGATTTTTTTTAATGCGGACAGCTCTGTTTGGCGGAACTTTTTTTCTCCGTTTTTTGCAAAATATTCAGAAACGGTACATTCTTCCTGCGCTTCTATATAGCTATCCAAATCAATGACTTGCGTCTTTAATTCTTCTGCAAGATAGCGCCCCATGCCGCTTTTGCCGCATGACATAAAACCGCATAAAGAAAGTATCATAGACTATCGTGAATTTTAGAATAGAGTAGGGTTGCCGTCATCATCTGAAGGCTGCTCAGTATTAGGTTGTTCCGGGGCGTCATCAGGAATATCTTCCGGTGTTTCAGAGATATCTTCCGGCGTTTCCGGATTTTCTTCCGGAGCCTCCGGTTCGTCCTCCGGTTCCGGCATGTCTTCATCCAGCTCTACCGGTTCAATTAAACCCACTTTCTCAACCTCAACGCCGGTGAGTTTTCTGCCTTTTGCTTTCCAACCCTTCTTCTCAACAAATTGGTCAATATCAACTATTTCATTCTCCTCTTTGGTTGTAACTGTGGCATCTTTGCCGCGTCCGGTCTTCTCTTTAATTAAGAACTGGATAATGGCCTTTGTGCCTGGTTTGTCTGTAAGTCTCTCCAAATAAGAACCTTCAGCCTCCGATATGAATATGTTTGTTGGATTGTTGTTGACATCAAAACAGAATCTCTTTATGTAGAACTTCTTTGTTTCACCGTCATAATAGACTGCTGCAAAGATTTTTTCCGGATTCAGCTTCTCTATCCTCAGGATTTCTCCCTGATAGTGATTTGTCAAATCAAAGTTGGTTGTGCAGTATGTTCCGTCTTTATAAACGGCAAGAATCATATCTCCGTCATGGAATTTTCCAAGGTATAATCCGTGGCTATCTTCATTCAGACGGTTGATGTCTTTATCAAACCAAAGAGGTTTGTCTCCAAGGGTTGACGCACCTGCAGCTTTTAATTGTATCTTATGTATCGGGTTCTTAGATAATATGTTGCCGCGGGAACCGCGACCCTTGACTGCAAGCTGCGCAAAGTCATAATCAAATACCAGTTTCTTAAGTTTTGGTCTTGGATGCAGTATAACTTTTACCGTCTCAGCCTCTCCGTTGGGATTGGCGCTGAACCAAAGTATTGTTGAGTCCGTCTTGCCTTGAGTAACATCATACTCTTTGTCTCTTGTAACGGCCGGTACTGCAAACCTTTTTACAAAGCAAGAACCGTTTTTACTGTCTCTGTAAATAGCATTGTATATGGTTCTTACGTCATTCTTTACAAAAACTCCGACATGGATAATGTCTTTGCCGATAAACGTTTTGTCTGAAATTTTTGTGACAATATATTTTCCGTTTCTTAAGAAAACGATGATGTCATCTATGTCAGAGCAATCGCAAATGAATTGAGCATTTTCATCTTTCTTTAGATCCATGCCAACAAAGCCTTCAGCGAAATTTGCATACAATTTTGCATTTGAAACGGCGACTTTTGTTGCCTGAATTGTCTCAAAGTTTGCAATCTCAGTGCGGCGAGGAAACTCTTCTCCGTACTTTTTCTTAAGAGCCTGGTAGTAATCTATCGTGAACTGTGTCAGGGTGTTAAGGTGCTTCCTGATGCCTCTCATGTCACTCTCCGCCTTTGCAATTTTTGCGTTGCACTCCTTAACATCAAACTTGGAAATTTTGCGCACCGGTTTTTCTACAAGTTTCTGGATATCATCCATTGTGATTGGCTGCTGTAATTGATTCTGATATGCAAGCATTGCCTTGTGAATGTCAGAAAGCTGTGTCTCCCAGTTCTTTGCATCTTTCTCCAATAACTTGTACTTTTTCTCTTCAAAGAAAATTTTCTCAAGAGAAAGATAATGCCAAGCATCCTGCAGCTCCTTTAACTTAATCTCAAGTTCTTGTTTAAGCAGCTCTTTTGTATGATCTGTGTTAAATTTAAGAACCTCCGTAACTGTCAGGAATTGAGGCTTATCATCCTTTATCACGCAAGTGTTTGGAGAAATTGAAACTTCACAGTCCGTAAAGGCGTATAAAGCATCAATCGTCTTATCCGGGGAAACATCGGAATGCAGGGTGATAATAATTTTTGCCTCCTTAGAAGACTCATCATCAACTTTCTTGATTTTGATTTTTCCCTTGTCAAAGGCAGCCTTAATACTCTTTATAATGTCTCCGGAATTTTTACCGTAAGGAATTTCTGTAATCTCGATGGTTTTTTTGTCCACCCTTGCAATCTTGGCTCTGACTTTTACAACTCCTCCTCTCTTGCCGTCATTGTATCTGCTGACATCTACCATTCCTCCAGATGGGAAGTCCGGATATAGTTGAAACTCTTGACCTTGCAAGCATGCAACTGAAGCGTCTATCAATTCGTTGAAGTTATGGGGAAGAACTTTGCAGTTTAAGCCTACCGCAATGCCATCCGTCCCCTGCTGAAGCAGCAAAGGAAATTTTACAGGCAGTGTAACAGGCTCTCTATTGCGTCCGTCATAAGATTTCATCCAATTGGTAGTCTTGGAATTAAATACCACCTCGTTGGCAAAATTGCTTAAACGCGCCTCTATGTACCTGCCTGCAGCAGCCTCATCTCCGGTGACTATATTGCCCCAGTTTCCCTGGCAGTCTATGAGCAAATCTCTCTGCCCCATTTGTACCAGAGCATCTTTGATGGAAGCATCACCGTGCGGGTGGAACTGCATTGTCTGTCCTACGATGTTTGCAACTTTATTGTAGTTTCCATCATATAACAGTTTCATTGTGTGCAAGATACGGCGCTGAACGGGTTTAAGTCCATCCATTATGTGCGGAACGGCGCGGTCCAGGATTACATAAGAGGCGTAATCCAGGAACCAATTCTTGTACATTCCCGCAATCTTGTATTTGTTCTCTCCCTCCTGGATAACCTTGGTGAACTTGCCGGAAGCTTCTCCATCTACAATTGCATCCTGGGCTGCATCCTCAACGGATTCCTCTCCCTCTCCCGTGTGCTTATCTATCTCATCACCAGTCTCTCCGGACTTTATTTCATCATCTTCTGACATAAATCTTCTTCTCAAAATTGTTAAACAACAAAGTTATAAAAAAATCACCAAAGGCTTATTTTGGCACAATTGCATCCAAGTTGCAGGCTGCAAACTATATGTGCGTTTACTCCCTAAATTTTTGACTTTTCCCTTAGGTCATAAAATTTAATTGGCTTGCGAGACATAGGGGGGAACATTTCCTTGGAAATCAAGTCTTCCGGCTCTACGGAAATATCCGGAGCTACACGGACTTTTGAACGAAAACTATCCTTTACCCCCTTTATGAATGAGTCTGAACTATCCGTACCTCCAATTCTTACGCGGATACTGTCAGTGCCAATAGAGTTGGTGTAAACCTCTATGATATAGTTTTTAACCCCCGGAATATTGTCCAAAACATCATTTAGCGCCGGCGGATATAGAGTTGTTCCTTTGTATTTTATCATTTGTCCAAGACGTCCTACAACAGGAGTTAGTCTAACGGTATTTCTTCCGCACTTGCATTTGCCTGTAACCCTGTCACATATATCTCCAGTCTTAAACCTCAGAAGAGGCATTCCTGTGACTCCGAGGGTTGTGATAGTAACATCTCCGGGAGTTCCTTCCGGGACAGGCTTATTATTCTCATCCAGAAACTCAACAATTATCAGTTCAGGCTGCAAATGCCCTCCGCACTGATACTTGCACTCTGTAAAAGATGACTGCATTTCCGTGGATGCGTATGTAGAATGCATTTCCAGGTTAGGCCATCTGTCGTGAATACGCTGTCCTAACTTATTTAGAGTAAAGTCTGTACTGCGCAAAGCCTCTCCAATGCAAACTGCCTTTTTAATAGAGCATTTAGAAACGTCTATTCCGTTTTTATCAGCGTAATCGATCAGCTTTAAAATGAATGACGGTACAACCATGCAGAAAGTAGGATGGACTCTGTTTATTGTATCCCATTGAAGTTCAGGAATTCCGTTGCCAACTCTAATGATGCCGCAACCCAATTGTCTGGCTCCCATATAGTATGCAAAGCCTGCCATGAATCTTCTGTCCAGGGTTGTCATTAACTGCATAATGTCTTTTTTTGTAATCCCGACAGTGCTGAAAGACAAAAATTCATTATATGCAAGTCTTTGCAAATCACCCTCTGTCAGAGCAAAAGTGACAGGATTCCCTAACGTTCCGGAAGTTGTAACATAGTCTATGACATCCCCTTTAGGAACACACAGAAAATCGTTGCCATACATCTGAAGATCTTTCTTGGTTGTAACGGGGATTTGCTGCAAGTCTTCAATCTTGCGGATTTTAGAAATGTCAATCTTGTTCTTTATGAATAGATTCTTGTAGTACTTTGAATTAGCTTGCAGGTTCTTAAGTTCTTCTCTCATGCCCGCTTCCTGGAAGGCTTTGATTTCAGCGGGTGATTTAAATTGAATATTACTGTCTTTTCTCATAATTTTATTCATAGCGCAGCGCCTCTATCGGGTCTAGTGCCGCAGCCCGTTTGGCCGGAAGGTAACCGCTTGATACTCCAACAATCAAGCAAACTACAATTGCAAGCAACATCCATAGCCACGGCATTACAAAGCTGGCTTTCATCAAGACGGCAACTCCGTTTCCGGCCGCAACTCCAAGCACAATGCCCAGCAGGCATCCTATCTGGGCTATTACTATGGATTCAAATAAAAACTGCTGTCTTATCATTTTTGAGGATGCTCCAATTGCCTTTCTTACACCAATTTCCGCGGTTCTCTCTTTAACTGAAACAAGCATTATGTTCATTAGCCCCACTGCCGCACCAAGCAAAGTTATAAGTCCAATTACAGCCGCAATAATTGTTATTGTCCCCAGGGTCTTGCTGGATTCTTTCATCATAGATTCATTACGGTCAATGGCAAAATCATCCTGATCAATTGGACTCAGGCGACGCACTCCGCGGAAAATTTGTTCCGCCTTGTCATAAACGGGGGACATATCTTTCATCGCAATCCTAGGCTGAACGCCAATCTCATAGGAGGATTCATCATTAAAGAAATACGATCTTGCATTTGTGATTGGAATAATAACACTTTGGTCAGCACCTCCCGTGCCAAACCCTTGTCCTTTACTGGCCATCAATCCTATTACTCTATATTTAACCCCGTCTATATCAACAGACTGTCCAATGGCTTTCTCTCCTGATTTAAATACGGAAGATACAACACCAGAACCAAGCATGCATACAAAGGCCCCGCTTTTTAAGTCTTGCTGAGAGAAATTTCTTCCCTCTGCTATCTGAATATTTGCAAAAGGTAGATAGTTCTCATCAGCTCCGTATAGGGTAACTCTTGGGGATGTTGAAAGAGAGCCATTCTTTACCGTCTTAGCCCCCGTATAATTGTAGATGCTTACAAATGCAGGAATATTGTACTGTTTCTTAAACTCTCCAGCCTGAAAGTACGTTATATTTGAGTTATTCCTAATGCGCCCCGTCTTATTTGCAGAACCTTCAAAATATTGTTCCCTTATAGTAAAGGAACTGGCTCCAAGTTTTTCAAAACTGGAATTTACCTGGCTCTTTAGTGAGTCTGTAGCCGTTAAAATGCCCACGAGCGAGGTGATTCCAATTGCAACAATAAGAATTGTAAGGACAGATCTAAGTCTGTTATTTTTTATAGAACGCAACGCAACTCTCAGATTCTCCCGCACTAATGGTGATATTCTCCAAAACCTTTTCACAGAAATCTTTCCTGCCATATCTTTAAAAATTTTAACTTTGGTAAAAATAGGAAATAATCTTTTATTGGCATACATTTGCCACCGATTATATTTTTAAAATGGAAAAAGAATTTAGACCAAGGCGCTCTGACTCAAAGAGTACAGGACGCAGCTACGGACACAGAAATTTCTCAGCCGGGGAAGGCTCAGGACGTCCGCAAAGAAGAAGTTTTCATCACGACAGAGATGACAAAGGTGAAAGCTCAGAAGACAGACCGCGCAGAAGTTTTGGAGGCTCACGCGACGGAGGAGACAGACCACGCAGAAGTTTTGGAGGCTCACGTGAGGGAGGTGACAGACCACGCAGAAGTTTTGGAGGCTCACGCGACGGAGGTGACAGACCACGCAGAAGTTTTGGTGCTTCACGCGACAGAAAATTTGGAGAGAGAA
>DAONEN010000023.1:0-29702 GCA_035403105.1 Candidatus Egerieousia sp.
GCCTCCGGAATAGACATAAAGTATCTGACTATATCTTTGTGGGTTACCGTAACGGGACCTCCGTTTGCAATTTCATCCTTAAAGCGAGGAATAACAGAACCGTTGGATCCCAGTACATTGCCAAATCTTGTAGTAATGAATTTGGTAGAACCCTTGACCTCTCCGCTTACAATGGCGCGGCTAAGAGACTGTACATAAATTTCTGCTATTCTCTTGCTGGCTCCCATAACATTTGTTGGATTTACCGCTTTATCCGTTGAGATCATTATCATTTTTTCTGTGCCATATTTAACGGCGTTGTCTGCAACTATCATTGTGCCTTGGACATTGACGCCAATGGCCTCGCAAGGATTCAGCTCCATCATTGGAACATGCTTATATGCAGCGGCATGAAAGATTATCTGCGGGCGCTCTTTGTCAAATACTTTTTCTATTCTTATTCTGCTGCGGACATCTCCTATGATAAATGTAAAACGGTCTTTATAGTCATCAAGCAAAGATTCGGGGTTATCATTTTGTTCTTCCATCTCTGAGTTGTGGCGTTTTACAATTTTATCAAATTCAAGCATGAGGTTATGCATCGGAGTTTCTGCGCTGTCAAGCATTATCAGTCTCTTGATGTTGAATCCGCTGATCAGACGGCATAGCTCGCTGCCAATGCTGCCGGCAGCACCTGTTACCATAACTCTTTTACCCTCAATGAATTCCTTGATTTTATCCATGTTGATTTCTATCTCATCCCTTCCAAGCAAATCTTCAACATTTATCTCTTTAAGAGAGGCTTTAAAATTTGCACCGTTGTTAATTTCATCAATAGGAGGGAAAAGCAACACTTTTACATCATGCTTAATAGCAAACTCTACAACGCGGTCTTTTTCTGTTGCGGCAGAAATTTGAGTGGGGAATACAATAGCGTGTATATTACGCTTTTCTACGATATGTGCCAAGAACTTCATGTTCAATACAGAATAAACCTTGATACCGCTCAATATATGTTTTGCAACAGTGTTAGTTATTTTGACATATCCGCATACATTGTATTTTGACCAGTGGGTATTTGCCAGATAATTTGCCACAAAAACGCTCTTATCCCCATCATCATATATAAGCACATTAATCTTGTTTCTGTTTAACTGGCTGAGACTTAAATTGTAAATGTATACAAGCACAACTCTTGTAAAAACCAAAACAGACATAGTTGCAACGATATCCAAAAACTCCACAATAAGGACTCTTGTCAGATCAATGGTAAAACCAATTTTTCCGTCTAAAGCCGCAAACAATCCAAACAGAATAATGCATTTGCTAAAGACGGCAACAGATAATTTCCAAATTTCTTGAGAACTGGTATATCGTAATATTCCCCTGTATGTTCCAAAAATCAAGAACGCAGAGGCGCTTGCTACCAATGAAATAAGTACAACATTCAGGTATGAAAAAACGAGCGCCGGAGAGTTAATAAAGTATCCGATTATTGTGTACGTGATAGTGGTTGCAAAGGTGGATGCCAGAACGTCAAACGCAAATACAAACCATCTGTTAACAAACTTAGAATTAACTACAACTTGTGATAAATGCCTCAATGAAAGCCATCTGACCGGCTCATGTCCGGAATAGATATTATTATTCTCCATAAATATTAATTTTTATCTGAGGCCCCCCTTTAATTCTTCTATTTCTGAAGTTAGGTTTTGCGCAGGAATAATCCTCTCAAGAAAACTGCCAGGAATATATGTAGTTGCCAAAGAAACAAGTCCCTTAAGCCTAACTACCACTCGCTTATGTCCTTGTACTCTTATTAATTCTCCTTCTATGCCGGCAAAGTCTCCTTTAATTACGCGAACCCTGTCTCCCGGGCGTAAATCTCTGTTAATAACTTTTATAGCCTTGTCTGAAAAATTTAGAAGGAACATAAAATCTTCCATCTGCTTTTCAGGGATAATCATAAATTTTTTTGTCATAAAATCTCTCATAAAATTTAACTTCATCGGCTCAAAATTTATGAGGTTTAGACAAGCATTATAGGTAGTGAAGAGAAAAATAAGATTAATGGGAACCGGTTTCTCCTTCTTTACTACTTTACCGCAAAGCTCGGTAACCTCTGTCCAGTACGGAAGATAGTTCTTTATCCCAAGCTCATTAAGCCTGTCTTGGATTTTTGGTCCGCTTAAATTTTTGATATGGGCAACGTACCAGCGGTTAGGCTGGTTCATTCGTTCATCCACACTCTTTTTTAGCTCCATATCGGTTTGAATCCTAAACAAACATTAAAACACATACCACTAGAAATCCGATTAACCAAAGTCCTCTACAAATATAGGAAATAGTATGGAAAAATATTATGCCAAATAAATCCAAAAGTATTGATGTAGTGTAAAATGCATTGATTGAGCACTTGTGTCACTAATTTTGTGACAAATTATAGGTAATTCTACTTATTTGTTTTTTTGCTGCAACAAAACAAAAAGAACTTGCATCTAAACATTGTAGGTTTAGGTTTTAGTACAAGAAGACAGGCTGTCAATTTTTTGCGGCCTGTTTTTTAAGTTATATGACGTTTATTCTCTAATAGAACGCGCCGGGATGTATGACATAAGAAAACCTACTAGAGCCGTTCCCCCCAAGATTATAAAGATATCAGCAATCTGAATATCAACAGGATAAGAGCTTACCGTAAAGTTGCCGGGCATTGGCACAAATCCAAACCGTTGTTGAATAGCACACAATACCAACCCCAAAATAAGACCTATTATTGCTCCGGACATGCAGATAAGCCATCCGTGCAAGGTAAATGTCCAGCGGAGTGTTTTATTCTTTGCTCCCATGGCCTTATATATTCCAATATCTTCCTGTTTGTCAATTATTAACATGGAAAGGGAAGCAAAAATATTTACCGATACAACTACAATGACAAAAAATAGTATCAGATAAACTGCAAACTTCTCACTGCGCATCATTTTGTATAGAAGCACATTTTGCTGCCATCTGTCTTTAACAATAAACTTTTGTCCCGCACCTTTTGCATTTGCCCCAATAAGCTGCTTTATAGAGTTCTCGACGGTTTTATATTTATCGGTTTTAATGAATTTTTTTTGTCCCGCGCTTGCTGCAGAGCTTAGGTAAATTTCTATTTTATTTGCCTCATTTGGCCCATATTCAATTAGTTCCCTGGCGGCATCCAGAGGGATGAATAGTGAATTTTTATCAAAATTTTGCTCAAGATGTATTATGCCGCTTGGATGAATATCCAATGTTTCAATAGATTCCATTGGCATTAGCATGGAAATATTGCCCGTTCTGGTTGGGAAGAAAAGAGAAATGGGGTCTGTAAAACTTGGCTGCAGCCTTAATCTTTGGGCAAGCCCGGTGCCTATAACAGCCTTGTTAAGTTCTCCAAATTTTGTTTGGAATACGCCGTCTTCTATGTGGCTTGTAATTTTTTTTATTCTGCTGTAATTGTCAGGGACTCCCTTTATTGTTGCAATAGATTGAACATTAGAATATTGCAAGAACACATTTTCCTCTACAACCGGACAGTATGCAAAAATGCCTTTTACATTTTCAACTTTTTGCAGAGCCGCATCATCTGTGTCAAGTGTTTTTCCCTTTGCAGGTTCAATTACAAAATCCGGAATATAGTTCTCATACATTGACGTAATTAGGGAGTCAAAGCCGTTATATACGGAGAGAATTATGATAAGCGCAAGACATCCAATTCCAATAGCACACGCGCTCACAACAGAAATTATGTTGATGACATTATGTTTCTTTTTTGAGAAAAGATATCTGCGCGCTATAAAGAACGGAAGATGCATAGTCTTATAATTCAGCAATATGCGCAAGCGCAACTGCCTCTATTTTTTTTCTGACTTTTTGCGGTCTGCTGTAAGAAGGTCATCTATGTGCTGTACATAGTCAAGCGTCTCATCCAACACAAAATCCAGTTCAGGCACAATCCTCAGCTGCTTGGCCACAACATGTCCCAGTTCCCCGCGCAAAGACTTACTATCTGCTGCAATAAGTTCCATTACATGAGATTTTTTCTCTGTCGGGAATATGCTTACAAAAACCTTTGCATAAGAGATATCCGGACTTATGCGTACCTCGCTGACAGTCACAAGAGCACCGTCAAAAGCAGACATGCCCCTTCCTCTAATTATCTCTGCAAGATGCCGTTGCAGCTCCCGCTGAATTTTCTGCTGTCTTTTTGATTCTCCTTCCATATACAATTGTTTTTATGACAATGTTAAAATTTACAGCGCATAAGTTATATGATGCTACTCAAAATTTAGGATGTAATAATTCTTCTTGCCCTTCTGCACAAGAACATATTTTCCGTTGATTAAGAATTTTTCATCTAGCGTTCCGTTAACGTCTGTGTATTTCTCTTTGTCAATATTAAGACCGTTGCCCTGTATCATTTTGCGGCACTCGCCCTTTGACGGGAATACCTGAGTATCAACGGCTAGCAAATCCAATATATTAGCTTTCAATTTATCTTTGCTAACGGAGAATTGCTCAACGCCGTCAAATATAGCAAGAAATGTACGCTCATCTAATTTCTGAAGAGCTTCTCTTGTAGATTTTCCAAAAAGAATATTTGATGCTTCAACGGCATTCTTCCACTCCTCCTCTCCGTGTACCATTGTTGTAATCTCCTTTGCAAGAAGCTTTTGCAATGTGCGCTGTCCGGGATCCTTAAGATGTTCCGCAATGGCTGCATCAATTGTCTCTCTGTCCAGCATTGTAAAAATTTTGATGAATTTTTGGGCGTCTTCATCGCTAACGTTCAACCAAAATTGATAGAATTGGTAAGGAGTTGTGTAATCTGCGCTCAGCCAAATATTTCCTTTTTCTGTTTTTCCAAATTTTCCGCCGTCCGCTTTTGTCATTAGCGGACAAGTCAGGGCAAATACCTCATTGCCGGAAGTTCTTCTAATCAGTTCTGCGCCTGTTGTGATATTTCCCCATTGGTCACTTCCTCCCATCTGCAGCTTGCATCCGTAATGTTTATTAAGAAATAGATAATCATATCCTTGCACAAGCTGGTAAGAAAACTCTGTAAAAGACATTCCTTCTCTGTCCTCTCCGCTCAATCTCTTTTTGACGGAATCTTTGCCCATCATATAATTGACGGTAATTAACTTGCCAATGTCTCTTATAAATCCAAGAAAAGTATAATCTTTCATCCAGTCATAGTTGTTAACCATGATGGCTGCGTTGGGAGAATTCTTATCATCAAAATTTAAAAATCTCGACAGCTGTTTTTTTATGCACTCCTGATTATGGCGCAATGTGGCTTCATCCAAAAGATTGCGTTCCTGGCTCTTCATGGAAGGATCTCCAATCATTCCCGTTGCGCCGCCAATAAGAGCTATCGGCTTATGCCCGCAAGCCTGGAAGTGCTTAAGCATCATAATGCCTACAAGGTGTCCGATGTGCAAAGAGTCTGCTGTCGGGTCTATTCCAACATAGGCGGATGTAGACTCTTTCATTAGCTGTTCTTCTGTTCCGGGCATCATGGAATGAATCATTCCGCGCCACTTTAATTCTTCTACAAAATTTTTCATCTCTTTCTGAATCCTGTGAGCCGCAAAAGTACTTAAAATTGTTATCTTTGACAATTACAATAGCCATAACGATATACAATTGACCGGGATTAAAGTTGCTGGTTAAACTCTATGAAAATAATTATCAAAAAAGTAAAAAATAGTTATGTTAAAAAGGTTGTTAAAAATAATTAAAATATCTGTCGCGATTTGCATAGTTGCAATGATAGCGATACCGGCTGCGGCGCAGAACAAGGCAACCGCAGAAAAGCCTTGTTGTGAGAAGTTTGCAGCATCATCTCCGGACTCTTTGCTGCCTCAGGATTTGCTGTGGCTAAACAGGTATGTGCTCCCGACAGAAAATTATGGTCAGATATCTGACATTAAGCCATTGGTTGTGGACAATAAAATGCCAAACAAGTTCATCAGCAAGTATGTTTTCTTTATTACGCAACCAATTGACCATAAGAATCCTAAGAAAGGTACATTTAAGCAGATGGTGGTTGTTGCTTTTGCCGGATGGGACAAGCCTACGGAAATTGTTACAGAAGGTTATACCGGCACTTATTTTCTGAACCCTCGTTATAGAGAAGAGATGTCTGATATGTTCAGCACAAATATGATAGGGGTTGAACACAGATACTTTAACAAATCAGTTCCTTTCATGCAGAATGATAGTACTATTACTTGGGATACTTTAGATTGGAGCTATATGACAGCAGAACAGGAAGCGGCAGATTTGCACGCTATTAGAAAAGCGCTGGGACATTTGTTCCAAGGTAAATGGTTCTCATCCGGCATAAGCAAAGGCGGTACAAACTGCATGGCTTATACAGCTTTTTATCCAAAGGATTTGGACTTTAGCGTTCCTTACGTTGGACCAATCAGCAGAAGCGTTGAGGATGGAAGACATGAACCGTTTATAAGAGATTCCTGCGGGACTGCACAAGACAGAGAGATTTTGAAAAATTTCCAGATAGCATTTCTAAAGAGACGTTCAACCATACAGCCTATGCTTGGGAAGTATGTACAGGATAACAAGTTACAGTATAAGATTTCAATACCAGAGCTGTATGATTACTGCACACTTGAATTCACATTTGCTTTTTGGCAGTGGGGAAGAAAGACCTCTACAGTTCCTAACCCTAAGACAGCGACGGATAAAGAGATGTTTGACTTTTTTGTAGAAGCTGTAGGTCCGGACTATTTCCAGAGTTGGGACGCAAATGCTCCTTTCTTTGTACAGGCGGCTAAAGAGATGGGCTACTATGGATATGATTGTGAGCCATTTAAAGACTTGCTTACTATAAAGAGCACTCACGGATATCTTCAGAAAATTTTCTTGCCCGCGCAAAAATTTAAGTTTGACAAAACTCTTTACACCAAGCTGACAAATTTCATTGCCACTACGGATGCAAAGATGATGTTCATATATGGTCAGTGGGATCCGTGGTCTTCTGTTAGACCGCACAATCCGGGGCATGACAATATTAAATTCTTTATATTTCCCGGAGGCAGCCACCGCTCAAGAATTAAAAATATGCCGGAGCCTATGAAGAGCGAGGCTGTTGCAACATTAAAGCAGTGGCTTGACATTAAGTAAGTGACGGTATAGAGTTTGCAGAGGCGGGAGAAGTTTTTAAAGTTATTATATGGAATTCAGAGATATTGCGCTGGAGGATAAAGAGTGGATTGATAGTCTGTTGCACGCTTCAGATTATGATTCGGCAGATTACAATTTCACAGTGATGTTTATATGGCGGGAAATCATTAACACTAATGTTGCTCGCTATAAAGACTTCTTGCTTGTCAGATTTGCAGAGAAGAAAAAATATGAGAAACCTTTTGTTCAAAACGGCTGCGGTAACTGTGAAAAAACAGAAAATCCGATAGCCCTTGCATCAAATATAAAGCCTGCGTCGGACGGAGATGAGGCGGATGTCAGACATGCGTACTATTTATTTCCAGCAGGCAACGGGAATAATGATGAAGAGCTAAAAGAGGCAATAGACCAGATAGTTGCAGACTCTGAAAAACTTGGCGCTTATGTGGTCTTTGTAGGAGTGCTGAATAAGCAAGTTGAATTTTTGCAGCATTATTATCCGGACAAATTTGACTATATGACGTATCGCAATAATTTTGATTATGTTTATAACGCAAGCGATCTTATTACATTAAAAGGGAAAAAATATCAAAGCAAACGTAATTTCATATCCAGATTTAAACGCTCGAAAAATTGGTTATATGAGGAGATTACGGAGGCAAATATAGAGGATTGCTCAGCAATGAATACGGAGTGGTGCAAGAAATATGGGTGCAGTCACAATCCGTCTCTATTTGCCGAGGGGTGTTCTGTAAAGATGGCAATCAAATATTATAAAGAGCTTGGTTTAAAAGGTGGATTGCTGAGGTTGGACGGAAAAGTTGTGGCATTCACTTTAGGTGAAATGACCAATTCAAATACATTTCTTGTTCATATAGAAAAGGCTTTTGCTGATGTTTCAGGCGCTTATCCCACAATCAATTATGAATTTTTACAGCATAACGCTTCTCTTGGTTTTTCTTTTGTAAACAGAGAAGATGATACGGGTGATGAAGGTTTAAGAAAGTCAAAAACCGATTATCATCCGGTTAAGATGATAGAAAAAACTATCGTGACATTAAAGCGACACAGACTGGAAATAATTCCGGAATAGATTTTAAAATTTTTAAGTGGAGGTTTTATAACCCTAGAGCTGCTGCTGCAGAATCTGCCGCAGCAGTTTCTTTTTTGTTTTTTGTATCCATGACATCACTCTGGTACAGTGCGTCTTGCAGCTTGGCAATGACTTTATCTGCAGTTGCATCTTTTAAGATAACCGCTTTATGTTCATCCAAAAGATACATGCTTGGGATTGCGCGCAAGGAGTAGATTTTTCCGCTGTTAATGGCGCCTTTTGGATCATAGGCATAAATCCAATCTTTTGGAAACATGTTTCTGTCTTTTCTCCAAGGGGCAAGATTCTTATCCGGATAGAGCGCAAGAACCGTCAGCCTCTCTTGTCCAACCATATTTATAATCACATCGGAATTTTTAAGGACATTTAGAACTCTCATGCAATCAGAGCAATCCGGATTGTTAAAATAAATCAAAGTGTATTCAGATTCTATGTCATACAGATGTTTATTCTTGGTTTCCGTAGAAAACTCAAAATCATTTGCGCGAGCTCCTATCATATTAAGAATTGCCATTTTAAATTGAGCAATATATCCAATCTTCTCTCCGGAAGGGATAGATTTGGCGTCTATAATTCCCTCAAGTATAGGGACATATAGCTGTTCATCCAAATAAGGAGAATTGGGCTCGTACAGATACTTCTCACTATATTCTATGATTTTTCCGATAAATTTTTTGTCTCCCGCCATGGCAAGGGAATCGGCTTTTTTCATAAGGTCCCTCTCTCCTGCATTTGCGGTTGGGTAATGATTGGCAGCCTGCAACGCTTTGATATATCCTATAAAGGCATCTTCAAAGACTTTGCCGCTTACTCCAAGAACTCCCGTTGAATCTTTGCTGTATTCAAGCTGGAGCAGCCTGTTATGGTCCAAAAATTCTTTCCAATAGTTAAGTGCGTAATACTTGGCGGCATCTACCTGGTTGTCAATCATATCAGGGACTTGCGCCTGAGGAAATTTATCCGGATTAACAACCTCCATTCCTCCTCTTTTCACCTTGCATGAGAAAACAAAAACAGAGCAAGCAATTAAAAGACAAGCAGATATGAGAACAGAGCCAAAAGAAAAATTGCGCCTCATAAAAATGTGATTTTAAAAAAGAAAGTTGAGATACCAAGATTCGAACTTGGGCTGGCTGAACCAAAATCAGCAGTGCTAGCCATTACACCATATCTCAATTTTACGCGCTGCTTCTGTTACTTCCCGCAGCTTTTGGGACTGCAAAAATATATAAAATTTTAACTTAAGCAAAAGGTTCCAGCGCGCGAATCCAATTTATAAACGTATCACCGTAATTAATATACAAGATTACCCACACCGCAAACCTGGCCGCCTTGCCAATTAGCATAAACAGTGCGGACTTCCAAAAGTCCACCTTGTAGAAGCCAAGTGCAATTGCAAACAAGTCTCCAACTATCGGGAGCCAGGATAAAAACGCCAGACCTGCTCCAAACCTGTCTATCTTAGATTTTTGTTTTTCCAGGGTTTGTTGTTTAATCTTAAACCATTTCTCCAGCCATTTCCATTTGCCAAGCCATCCAAGCCAGTAGGAGGTAAGTCCTCCCAACCAGTTACCCATTGTTGCACAAATGAATGATATCCACGGATTTCCTCCACCAAGCAAAATGCCTATGATAAGAACGTCAGAACTGAACGGCACAACGGTTGCCGCCAAAAAAGAGCCAATAAAAAGCCCAAGATATCCCAGTCCCGTTAAACTTCCCATAATTGTTTCTTATTGACTATCACTTATTTTTCTTCCGGTTGGTTTTTGCTTTTCTTTTTTTTGCAAAAAACTCTTTCATCAGTTTTTCACATTCTCCATCCAATATGCCGCTAACAACCTCTGTTTTAGGGTGCAGCAGAGATGGTTTAAATAAAGAGAATCCTCTTTTTGGGTCTTTGCAGCCGTAAACAATCTTTCCTATTTGGGCCCAGTTCAGAGCGGCAGCACACATAGGGCATGGTTCTACTGTCACGTATAAAGCGCAACGGTCCAGATATTTGCCGCCCAGGTATGCAGTGGCTGAAGTTATGGCCTGCATCTCTGCATGTGCGGTTGGGTCATTAAGCGTTTGTGTCAAATTATGTCCGCGTGCAATAACGGAACCGCCGCCTACAATGATGCAGCCTATTGGCACCTCGCCATCTTCCAAAGCCTTACGCGATTCTCCCAATGCTGCAAGCATGTATTTCTCATCATCTGAAATCATGAGTTCTACCTCTTCCGTCGTTCTTTTTTTTGCTGTCATAACCAATTACCCTGTGCAAAGTAATGCACATTTTATGCCGCTGTGCGTGCAAATATAGCACTTTGTGATGTCAAAATGTCAGACTTTGTCCCTTTTCTCCCGCTGGCACTTAATTTGCCCTTTGCCCAAACGTCTCCGCAAAGGTTTATATAAACTGTCGGGACAAAAAAGAAAAATACATAAAAGATTTAAAAACATAAAATCATGATTAAACCATTAGCAGACAGAGTTTTAATTGAGCCTAAAGAGGCTGAAAAGAAAACAGAAGGCGGAATTATTATTCCCGATACAGCAAAAGAGAAACCTCAAGAGGGAAAAGTTGTTGCAGTTGGCCCCGGTAAAAAGGATGAGCCAATGGAGTTAAAGAAGGGTGATACGGTACTTTACGGAAAATATGCAGGTACTGAGATTAATTCTCCTGATGGAAAAACAACATATATGATTATGCACCAGTCAGATGTTCTTGCAGTTATTAGCAAGTAATCCCGACAGGTCATTTTTAATACACAATCAATAACAAAGAATTAAAAAATTATAGATATGGCAAAAGAGATTAAATTCAATATGGAAGCCCGCTCTCTTATGAAGAAAGGAGCTGATGCACTTGCAGATGCAGTTAAGATTACACTTGGTCCAAAGGGGCGCAATGTGGTTATAGATAAGAAGTTTGGCGCACCCCAAATTACCAAAGACGGTGTTACAGTTGCTAAAGAAATTGAACTTGATGATCATTTTGAGAACATGGGAGCTCAGCTTGTTAAAGAGGTTGCTTCCAAAACTAATGACCAGGCCGGTGATGGTACAACTACCGCAACCGTTCTTGCCCAGGCAATTATAAATGTCGGCTTGAAGAACGTTACTGCTGGCGCTAATCCAACAGCTTTAAAGAAGGGTATTGACAAAGCCGTTGACGCAGTTGTGGAGAATCTTAAGAAACAGAGCCAACCCGTTGGTAATGATTATTCTAAGATAGAGCAGGTAGGTACTATTTCTGCAAACAATGATGCAGTTGTTGGAAAGCTTATTGCAGACGCAATGAGCAAAGTTAAGAAAGAGGGCGTCATCACAGTAGAAGAGGCAAAAGGTACATCAACAGAGGTTAAAGTTGTTGAGGGTATGCAGTTTGACCGCGGTTACATCTCTCCTTATTTCATGACAAATCCGGATAAGATGGAGTCAGTTCTTGACCAGCCAAAAATCTTGATTACAGATAAGAAAATCTCTACAATGAAGGATCTTCTTCCTATTCTTGAGCCTCTTGCTCGCGACGGGAAAGCTCTTCTTATCATTGCTGAGGATGTTGATGGAGAAGCTCTTACAACATTGGTTGTTAACAGATTGCGTGGCACAATTAAAGTTGCTGCTGTTAAGGCTCCCGGTTTTGGAGACAGGAGAAAAGAGATGTTGCAGGACATTGCAACTCTTACCGGCGGCATTGTTGTATCAGAAGAGAGAGGATTTACTTTGGAGAACACAACACTGGATATGTTAGGTTCTGCAGAGAAGGTAACTATTGATAAGGAGAATACTACAATTGTTAACGGCGCGGGAAAGAAGGATGATATCGCAGATAGAGTTGCTCAGATTAAGAAACAAATTGAGACAACCACCAGCGATTATGATAAAGAGAAATTGAAAGAGCGTCTTGCTAAACTTGCAGGCGGAGTTGCAGTTCTTTATGTTGGTGCAGCTTCTGAGGTTGAGCTTAAAGAGAAGAAAGACAGAGTTGAGGATGCGCTTAATGCAACAAGAGCAGCCGTAGAAGAAGGTATCGTTGCAGGTGGCGGAGTTGCATATATCCGTGCTATTGAGGCTCTTAAGAAGGTTAATGGAGATAATGAGGATGAGCAGACAGGTATCAATATTATTGTAAGAGCTCTGGAGGAGCCGCTTAGAATGATTTGCGAGAATGCCGGAGAAGAGGGCAGCGTTGTCATTCAAAAAGTAAAAGAAGGCAAGGGCGATTTTGGATACAATGCTCAGACAGGCCGGTATGAAAACTTGCTTGCAGGCGGAGTTATTGACCCAACCAAAGTTACAAGAATTGCTCTTCAGAATGCAGCATCAGTTGCCGGAATGTTCCTGTCAACCGAGTGCGTAATTGCAGACAAGAAAGAAGAAAATCCTGCTCCAATGCCTCCAATGGGCGGCGGCGGAATGGGCGGCATGATGTAATATCTAAAAACAATGTATGTTAAAAAAACCTCGGAGAATTTTCTCCGAGGTTTTTTTGTTTACGCCCGATGTTCCCAAGGTATAAAGCTTGCTCTGGTCGCTGGCCTTCGGCCTTGAGGACATTAGATAAACAAATTCATACCTGCTTGTTCTGCGCGCTCCATGTAGCTGGCAACTCCGCCAAGTACAACGTTATCCAGCAGTTCTTCTTTGGCAATGCCCATTACATCCATGCTCATTGTGCAGGCAATCATTTCTACCCCATTATCAATAGCTTGCTGGCGCAAACTCTCCAGACTGTCTATGCGGCGGAGCTTCATGATGTGACGCATCATAATGCTGCCAAGGCCAAACATGTTCATCTTGGAAAGTCCAAGTTCTTTGCTGTTGGACGGCAGCATAAAACCAAACATCTTTCCAAAAATATCCTTTTTCACGTATGGCTTGTTATTCTTTTTTATAACGTTCAATCCCCAGAATGTGAAGAACATAGTAACTTTATTCCCGGTTGCCGCAGCACCGTTTGCCAAAACAAAAGAAGCCAGGGCTTTGTCCAAATCGTCGCTAAATACTATCAAAGTTTTGTTCTTCCCCTCCATTGAGCAATGATATTCCGGAGTTGCCTGCTGATGTTTTTCCTTTGTAACAGAGGCATTTACAATACCACTCTCTGTGCGGGCATAATTTAATTTTGCCCCAACAACTTTGCACCATGCCTGTACATCTCTCTCAAAAGCCGGGTCTGTTGCCTTAATTATAAGCGTCTCTCCTTCAGCCATTTTCTCATAAGCCTCTTTTAATTTCATAATAGGACCGGGGCACATCAAACCGCAAGCATCCAGCATCAAAACCCTCTCCGCTTTTTTATCCCCAGTTTCACACTTGTAGTTTGCACTGCTGCTTCCGGCGTCCTCCGAAGGCTTTGTGGCGGCACCTGTATCATCCGTTGTAGCAGCTTCCCATGTCTTGTATCCTCCCGACAGATTTTTAACATTGCTAAAACCGTTCTGTGTTAAAATTCTGTAAGCCAGATATCCCCTCAAACCAACAGCACATGTTACAACTATCATTTTGTCTTTTGGCAGTTCGCTCATTCTGGAGCGCAACTCATCAACCGGAATATTTTTGAATCCAGGAATAGTGCCAAGACCGTATTCAACCGGCGTCCTAACATCCAAGCAAACAACATCTTTTGGAATAGTCTCAATATCTCTCCAAGTAACAGTTTCTACTTTATGCTCCAAAATATTTTCAGCCACAAAGCCCGCCATATTCATAGGGTCCTTTGCAGAGGAGAAAGGCGGAGCATAAGCATGTTCAAGTTTTGCCAAATCATAAACGGTCCCTCTCTTTTGAATCACCTGGGCCGCCATTTCTATCCTCTTGTCAACTCCATCATAACCAACTATTTGTGCTCCAAACAATCTGCCGTTATCCGGAGAGAATAAGATTTTAATATCCATATTTAGCGCACCGGGATAATACCCCGCATGTGAAGACGGATGTGTCCAGGAAGAGACATAAGGAATATTTGCGCTCTTAAGCATCTTTGCGTTAGCCCCGGATGAGGCAACCGTCAGGTCAAATACTTTTGCCACGGAGGTCCCGATGGTTCCTTCATATTTCTCTTTGTTCCCTTCAACAATATTATCGGCCGCAATTCTTCCCTGTTTATTGGCGGGTCCGGCAAGTGCGATTTTAGCCGCCATGCCCGTTACCCCGTGTACAACTTCTATTGCATCTCCAATAGCATAGATGTCGGGATTGGATGTCTGAAGATGCTCATTTACAGCAATTCCATGCAACTTGCCAATATCCAGACCTGCCTTTTCCGCAAGAGCAATATCCGGACGCACGCCAATACTCAACAAAACAAAATCTGCCTGAACGGATTTGCCGCTTTGTAAATCTACCGTCAAAAAATCTTCCTGCCCCGTAAAGTTTTTTACTCCGTCATTCAAAATTAAGTTCACCCCCTTGCAAACCAAATGGTGATGAACAATAGCCGCCATAGAAAAATCTATTGGAGCCATTACCTGATTGCTCATCTCCACAACAGAGACCTCCGCTCCCGCATGATTAAGATTTTCAGCCATTTCCAGACCAATAAATCCTCCTCCTATCACAACTGCCTTTTTAGGTTGATGTCCGTTAATGTACATCTTTATCTTATCCGTATCACTGACATTACGGAGTGTAAAAATCCTCTCGTCATTTATTCCGGGAAGATTTGGTCTAATTGGTTCTGCTCCGGGAGAAAGAACAAGTTTATCATAACTCTCTTCATAAACATTTCCGGATGAGAGTTCTTTAACAGAAATGCTCTTTTTCTCTGGGTGTAAGGCAATTACCTCTTGCTCTGTTCTTATGTCTATGTTAAATCTGTCGTGAAAACCTTTTGCCGTCTGCACAAAAAGTTTTGCTCTGTCTTCTATTGCCCCGCCAATGTAATATGGTAAGCCGCAGTTTGCATAAGAGACATAATTTCCCTTTTCAAATAGAATAATCTTAGCTTTTTCATCTAATCTTCTTAATCTTGCAGCCGCCGAAGCTCCCCCGGCTACTCCGCCTATAATCAAATATTTCATAGTGTTTATTTTAACAGATTTAATATATCGTCGTATAATTGTTTTGTATTCACTTTGCTTTTTTGCATTTGCTCAACTTTCTTTTTCCCGACAGTTGATAATTTGAATAACATCTGCCTATGGTCTTTCTTTGCAATTGAGCGCATCAAAAAACCCTTCTTCTCTGCGGCCGTTATAATTTTGGAACCTCTTGATGCAGAGAGCCCTATATATTTATAAATTTCTCCTGCAGAGAGTTCTTTTCCCTCTTTCATGCAGCATAGCAGCATTGCCTCATTAATTGTTATATCATTCTCCGCAGAGAATTCTTTTTCAAATTTGTACAGCTGTTTGTACACCTCTTTTAAAGTACAAATTGGTTCCATTGTCATATAGTTTACGCTGCAAATATATAAATTATTTTCCATTAGAAACTATTTCTCATAGAAAACATATTAAATTAGTCCTAAAATTCTTTTTGAGGAGATTTATCTAATTTTATGCAGTATTGATCAAAACCGCGCATTTAACTAAAAATAAGTTCAATAGGATTATGAAAAAGTTATTCATTACGATTGTTTTTTTATGTGTTTCCATATTTTCTTTTGCCCAAGTATCTTGGGTCGCAAAGGCAGGTTTTAATATTAGTAGATATTGTGGACAGTATGCAGGTGATGGCAAGCCAAGATTTGGCTGGAGGGCAGGTGCCGGAGTTGACATGCCCATTAATAAGACGATATCATTTCAGCCAGCCATGTATCTTACCAATAAAGGGAGAAAATATGACCCCGTATGTATTTTACTTGGGGGGTCGATAGAAAAATTCACTGTCTATGAGTACTATATTGTGATTCCGGCGGATATCCTTTTCCGTTTCCCGATAACTAAAAATGGCACAAACTTCACTTTTGCAATTGGTCCTTATGCTTCAGTCGGAATTGCGGGCAAGGTTAAAATAGACGACGCAAGCTCTGGAAAATCAAATACATTTGGAAATACTTGGGGAGATAGAAAATATAATGCAGGGGCAAATATTGAGATTGCTTTTGAAATATCTAAACATTATATAGTAAGCGCGAGCGGTCAATTTGGTGGATTGTTCAAGAAGCAACTGTCAGAAAATAGAAACTATCGTCCTTATTATCTGGATTATAGTTTTAACTTGGGCTACAGATTTTAGTTAATTGGTGAAATTTTATATATTTGCGTACTAACCAATACGTTTATTAATCTGTGGAACCTCCCAGTTGTAGCTTAATAATTCTTTTTAGCAGCAGTCAGGCAACATCATTATTGATGGGGATATGCATAGTCCTCTTATTGTTTTGCTCCGCGCTTATGAGCGGCAGCGAGGCGGCATTTTTCTCTTTATCTCCGCAAGAAACAGACAAGTTGCGCAAGGCGGGAGATAATAGAAGCAAAAAGGTTATTCATCTGATTTCCAAACCCAATGAGTTGCTTGGAACTATTCTTCAAGTAAACAATCTGGTAAATATTCTAGTGATCCTGCTCTCATCTGCACTTATTTCCAGACTGTTTGATTTTACAGGACATCCGGTTTTGGAATTTGTTGTATGCACAATAATTGTAACATTTATTCTTGTGCTTTTTGGCGAGGCAATGCCTAAGCTTATTGGTACCAGCAGACCGGTATCCTTCTCTAGAATGATGAGCGCGCCGCTATCAGTTTTAAGGCCAATTGCCGCTCCGATAAATAAACTTATGGAACTTTTTACAAAAAATGTGAATGCCGGTATATCTCAGGATGTTGCGGACCCTTACAAGTATTTAAATGGCGCTGTGGAGATGACAATTCCTTCTAATCCGGAACAGAAAAAAATACTTAAGAGAATACTTGCACTGCCAAAGAAAAGTGTAACGGAGGTTATGACTCCAAGAGTTGATGTTGTAACTTTGAATATGGAGATGAGCAATGCAGATGTGATTAAAGTTGCAACAAAGTGCGGCTTCTCCAGGCTGCCCGTTTATAAAGATAATTTGGATGATATCCGCGGATTCTTGTATATCAAGGACATGCTCCCTTTTTTGTTATCTGAGAATACGGTTCAAAATATAAGCAAGACCTCTCCGGTAAAGAAATTTGACTGGCGCAGTCACATAAGAGAGGCATACTTTGTGCCTGAGTCTAAAAAAACAATTGATTTGCTGGAAGAATTTCGCGCCAAGAAAAAACATCTTGCAATAATAGTTGACGAGTATGGAGGAATGGATGGTATTGTAACAATGGAAGATATTCTGGAAGAGATAGTTGGAGAAATTACTGATGAGAGCGACAAAGAAACTGTGGAGAATAAAATGACAACTAATAATAAAATTATATCATAAATATATATGGGACTGTTTACTAAGAAAGAGTTAAAAAACGGAACTAAAATTGCCGTTTGGGAGATTATAGAGACGGAAGAAGAACTCCTTACAATCATAGGCGTTCCTAAAAAAGAGCTGGATGATTTGTTTCTTATTAAAAGCGCACAGCTGAGAAAAGAGCGACTGGCTGTGAGAGCTTTGATTAGAAGCATATTTGAAGAGCCGGCATATCTGGGACATCATGATAATGGAAGTCCTTATCTAATGAATGACATGACGCATATCAGCATCACTCACACAAATAACTTTGTGGCAATTATCACTAATCCAACAGAGGATGTGGGAATTGATATTGAATGTTTGGATAGAGATTTTTCTGCAGTAGAAAAGAAGGCGTTGTCTGAAGATGAGCTAGATGATTTGCTGGATGAAAAAGAGGGCGATGAAGAGCGTAAAAAAGATAGAACGTTGCAGCTTGCAATTTACTGGTGTGCAAAAGAGGCTCTTTACAAAAGGATGGGAAGACATGATGTTGATTTCTCCAGAGATATGGAGATTAAAAAATTTAGCGTGCGGGATGAAGGCGATATAGATGCAGTTTTTAAATATCCTATAGATGAGCATATTGTAAATGAAGATGGTGAAACTGAAAATGAAGAGGAGGAGTTTGAATTGCAATATAAGGTATTTGCAAATCATGTGATGGTTTGGCTGGTGGGATAGAGCAGTATTTTAGGTTCCGGAGGAGGCTATTTGATTTCAATTATGGCTTCTGAAATGTTAATCATAAAGTCTCCTATATGCTCGCACTCATTAATAAAGTCCATGTAGTAAACTCCTGTAAGATAGCCGTATGAATTATTTTCTAGATTAAGCAGATGTTCTTCCTTTAAGTTGTTGCGATACTCATTTATGTTTTGTTCCGCATCTTGAGCATTTGATATATCTGTAATATGGTCATATCCAAGTTTCAGATTGGTTTCCATTGCGTCAAAGCCCTTATCCAGCAAGTCCATCATATAGTTCAGCTTTTTCAGCATGGTTTGGTCAAAGGTTGTATTGTGGACATTGCGTCTTTGCAAAATTCTGCCAATGTTAAATCCACTATCTCCAAGACTCTCCAGTTCACTAATTATCTTATACATAGCTTGTTGCCTTCTGGCAGACTCATCGCTCAAAACACCCTCAGATAAATTGTTAAGATATTTTGCAATCTCAAATTCCACATGGTCCGTGATAAGCTCGTAGTGTTCCAGTTTGCGGTAAAGATCCTCAAATTTTTGATTATCTGTAGTATTAAGAGCTTCCCTGGCATAGCCATATTGTTTGCGGCATAGTTGAACAAAATGCAAAATTTCCTCCTTTGCCTGGCCAAGAGAAAGTTCCGCTGTGCTTAACGGACCTCCCTGAATGTATTGCAATCTGTAAACTTCTTCCTCTTTTGGACTCTTTACCATTCTTGTAACAATACTGACAATTTGTGGAGTAAACCATACCAAAATCGTAGTGTTGCAGATGTTGAACAAAGAGTGCATCATTGCAATTGAACATAGCAGAGAAGTGGTTGATGCTCCGCTCATTAGCGGATTGTCCATACCCAATCCCATTATTGCCCATGATACAAGCTTCAAGAACGGATGGAATAAGATGACAACCCAAATGACACCAAATACGTTAAATATAGTATGCGCCCTGGCGGCTCGTTTTCCTGATGCATTAGCAACCATTGCAGCTAGGTTTGCAGTGATGGTTGTTCCAATATTTTCTCCAAGTACCATTGCGGCGCAGTATTCAAAAGAAAGCCATCCGTTATTGCACATAACCAATGTAAGAGCAATAGTGGCGGCTGATGACTGCATTATGATTGTAAGTACTGTACCTATTAGTACATAGAGAATTACAGACCAATTCCCATAGCTGGACCACTTGCGGATAAATTCAATTACCTGAGGGGAATTATTTAAATCCGGAACGGAATTTTTTAAGAATTCAAGGCCAAGGAAAAGCAGTGCAAAGCCTATGATCATCTCCCCTATAGACTTTTTCTTCTTTGACCTGCACATCATAAATACAAAGCCAAAGCCAATAAGCGGAATTGTTATAGAAGAGAGACTTCCCTGGAAACCTAGCAATGCAAGCAACCATGCCGTTACAGTGGTTCCAATATTGGCTCCCATGATAACGCCAATAGACTGGGAAAGAGAGAGTAAGCCTGCATTAACAAAACTTACAACCATTACGGTTGTTGCACTGGAGGATTGAATAATTGCTGTAACACAAAGACCAGTAAGAATTCGCTTGAAAGCGTTGGAAGTCATAGCGGCAAGAAAACTTCTAAGTTTGTCTCCTGCAACTTTCTGCAGAGCCTCACTCATCATGGTCATTCCGTATAGGAACAAACCAAGGGCGCCGAGAAGTTTTAGAATGCCGTAAACCACATTCATCTTCTTACAATTGTAGTTTTATTCATATCCGGCAAATGTAATTCTAAAATGGGAGTTAGAAAAATTTTTTTCTTTTAACTTAGCGCTCGCATTTAATGTTAAAACTTTGAAAAAATTTTTATTCACGATAGTTCTGCTGCTATTTTGCTTTGTGCACGCCTCTGCTCAGTATTACCATATAGGAGATGAACCGTCGGGAGTAAGATGGGGAGTTGCTAAATCTCAGCATTTTACGCTTATTTTTCCAAAAACATTTTCATCAGGCACAACCATTGATACCTCTTTTGCCAATGCAAATGCAAGGGATTATTTGAAATTGATGGAGTTGAATTATGGTGCAACGGCAGATTCCATTGGGTTGCGTTCCGGATTGTGCAACAGCTTTCCCATTGTATTGCACATGTATAATGCCGGGAGCAACGGAGTTACAGTATGGGCTCCGCGTCAGATAGATTTCTATGGTATTCCTCCGGCAACTGAAAATTATCCGCAGAATTGGAAAGAGCAGCTGGTAATGCATGAAGGGCGTCACGCCTGGCAAATTGCGCATTTTACAAAGGGCGTGTACAAATATCTCTATTGGTTTTTGGGAGATCAGATTACGGGACTGGGTTCCGGTGTTTATCCTTGCAGATGGATGTTAGAGGGAGACGCGGTGGTTGCAGAGACAGAAAGAGGCAATGCTGGCAGGGGCAGAAGCGGTTCTTTTTTATCCTATTTTTTGCTTGATACCAGAGTGCCAAATTTGAGAGGGGATTTAAGAGAGAGAAGTTGGAACCAGTGGAGATTTGGCTCTGTAAAACACTATTCTCCGGATTGTTATGCGTTGGGGTATTGGATAAATAGTGCCGCCAGATATGAAACTGGAGATTATAATCTTGCAGATAAAATATTCTCTCTTGAGGCCAGGCAGTTTTGGAACGTAAAGGTGGTTGCCAAGGCATTTACAACCTATTCGGGAAAAAGTCACAAAGAATATCTAACCGGTTCTGAATTTGAAAAAATAAGAAAACTTTATACTCCGGCGGAGAAAATTCCGGCAGATTCTATGGCAGCCGTATTGACTTTTGATAAAAAAGTTACCGGAGCTCAGCACGGCTATTACGTTAATTACGATAAAATTACTGTTATTAATCCCGACAGTCTTCTGGCAGTATATTCCGGTTATGGCAGCTCTTCTTATTTGTCACTGCTCTATAGAGATAAAAATGACGGGAGCTATAATAGCCGGGTGCTTAGGCACTTTAACGGTTCTGTCAGCAATTTGCTTTATGACGGGGGAAAGATTTGGTGGAGCGAGATTGTTGCAGATGCCCGCTGGCAAATGTTGAAATATAGTCAGATATATTCTTATGACTTAAAAGAAGGAACCACAAAATTGCTTAAGGCCGGAACATATTGGTATAATCCTTCCATATATGGAGATTATTTAGCTGTAACAGAATATTCTCCAGATTCAGATATCTCCAGTGTGATTCTTATAAATACCGGAGCTCCAATTTCTTACAATGGAAGAATTGTAAATGAGGGGGAAAGCGTGGGCAAGTTGGCAAGCATGAACGGACAGATAATGGAGAGTGCGGCGGTTGGAGGGAACATGTATCTTACCGCAATCACAAATGAGGGAGAGGGTTTGTACGTGCATGAAGGAAATATTAAAAATGTTTTAAGCGGAAGCGCTAAAATAAAAACGGTCATATTCCCTAAGAACCGGACAATTAAAAGATTGCGTGCGGATGGTAAATTGCTCTATTTTATTTCTGATTTTTCCGGGAGCGACATGTTATATTGCTACAATACAGAGAGCGGTAAAATTTTCCGAGCTTCTAATGCAATGAATATTTCTTCCGCTCAAATTTTAGGAGGTGATTTATATTATACCGCTTTGAAAACATCCGGAGGCTTTAAAGCATATAAATCTTCCGCTTTAAAAATATCTATTCCGGGGGACACGCTTGGCAATTCACATTATGTTGTAGCTGAGGAACTTTCTAGGCAATATAAGGAGACTGTAAGCTATGAGCCAATGGCAAATCTAAAAAAAGATTTGGATGCGGAAGAAGTAACTATCGGGAGTTACAATAAGTTGCAGCACTTATTTAAATTGCATTCATGGGCGCCATTTTATTATGATGTGAATTCTATAACTGCCGGAAGTTATGATTCTTTTGTAAATGAAGCGGCTCCGGGTGCTACTCTATATTCACAAAATACATTGGGAACAGCAATAGGTATGCTTGGTTGCTCTTATCTGCACGGCAGGAGTGGCGTTCATGCAAAATTTTCATATTCAGGGTTTTATCCGGTCTTTGAATTGCAGGTTCATTATAATGACAAGGAGATGGATGATAATGGCAAGCACTCAATTCGCACCTCTGCAATTGTATATATTCCCTGGCAATTTAATCATGGCGGGTGGAACAGGGGAATTACTCCGCAAATTATGTGGAGTTACAGAAATGACCAAGAGTTATACACAAAACTAGTTGGTAAGCAAAATGTAGAAAGACAGCAGTTAATAGGGGCAATAAGAGGCTATTGCATGTTGCCGGTTGCAGCAGCTCAAATTTATCCAAGATGGGGAATTGGTGCGAGTGCAAGAGCCGGTTTTAATCCAAACTGCGGAGATAAATTTGGATCTATATATGCCGGGTATATCTACGGATACGTCCCGGGAGTTTTTTGGAATCAAGGATTGAAACTTACAGTCGGATACCAGTATCAGGATATTGGCAAGCATACATATTGGCTTGGCAATCAAATTGATATGCCAAGAGGGGCGGATGATGAATATGGAACAAAATATTTGCGGCTGACGGCAGATTATGCAATACCGGTTTACATTGGGGATGTTTCCCTTGGATTTGTTGCTTATCTGAAGAGACTTCAGATAATTCCTTTTGCAGATTATGGAAGACTGAAAAAACTTAACGGCTGGGAAAATATGCATGCGCTTGGAGGGGATCTTATTATTGACGGAAATTTCTTTAGGATTGGCTATCCTGCAAGCCTTGGATTCAGATATGCAAACAATGGAGCGGGTCACAATTACGGTGCACTGCTCTTCTCTATTACATTTTATTGATTATGAAACTGTTTAAGAAGAACACCCTCCAACTTTTTGACTGGATTCTTATTGCCGGCTCCATTATTTTTTATTTGGGCTACTGGTTGTATCTTAAATTTGGTAGCAGCGCGGCAGTACAGTTCAGTCTTCTTGGTGCAGTTGCCGGAGTTACCGGACTTGTATGTAATGTGCTGTGTGCAAAAAGAAATATTTTCAATTACTTTTTTGGACTTATAAATGTTTCTCTGTATGCATATATATCATTTAAAAACAGGATATACGGAGATTTTGTCCTTAATGCGCTTTATTATTTTCCCATGCAATTTATAGGATTTTTCTCATGGATGAAAAAGCGAGGCGGCACAGATGAAGAGGGAAATAAAGATGAAACGGTTGTCAGTACACTTAAAATGTCCTGGGCACACAGAATTTATTTAATTCTGACTTGTACCATTCTTGTAGTTGCATGCGGTTTTATTCTTAAGGCAATTAATGATCCTCAGCCTTTTAAAGATTCTGCAACCACCGTACTCTCCGTAATAGCCATGATTCTGATGGTTATGACCTATATGGAGCAATGGGCAATTTGGATATTTGTCAATATGCTGAGTATTATCATGTGGATTGTGGTCTACATGAGAGGAGGGGAAGCGTCTGCGGAGATGGTTATAATGTGGCTGTTTTATCTGGCCAACTCTATCAACGGCTATATTGTTTGGAAAAAAGCGGCAGATAAGTCGGCATTTGAAAAGAAATCTGCTGAGATGCAGAAAATTAAAGATGGTTCTCAAAATGTGATTTAATTGCCTGCGCTATTTTTGCTCCCGCAAACTCAGTTAATTCTTCTGCGGAAATCTCTCTCAATCTTGCAACGCTTTTATATCTTTGAAGAAGCTTCTTTTCAGTTTCTTCTCCAATTCCTTTAATATCACGCAGCTCTGAATTTATCTGACCTTTGCTCCTTTTTAATCTGTGGAAGGTAATTCCAAAGCGATGCGCCTCATCTCTGAGTTGCATAATTAATTTTAGTCCGGGAGAATTTTTATCTAAAAACAAAGGTGTCGGGTCACCGGGAATTATTAATTCTTCCAATCTTTTTGCAATGCCAATGATTGGGATTTTTTTATTCAGATTTAAATCAGTCAACGCTTTGTATGCAAAATCCAACTGCCCCTTTCCTCCATCTACAACAATCAGCTGCGGCAGTTCTCCGCCTTCTTCTAAAAGCCTTGAGTATCTGCGGAATACAACCTCATACATGGATGCAAAATCGTTGGCTCCCACAACGCTCTTTATATTAAACTTTCTGTAATCTTTTTTACTTGGTCTGCCGTTTTTAAAAACAACGCAAGAGGCTACCGGATTAGTTCCTTGAATATTAGAATTATCAAAACACTCAATGTGCGCCGGGGTGTTTTGAAGATGCAAATCTTTTTTAAGCATCTCTACAGAGACGCTCTTGTGTTCCGGATTTTTTAGGGCATCCTGTTTTAAATTCTGGAACTTAAATTCAGCAGCATTTTTCTGGCTCAACTCCAGCAGGCTCAATTTATCTCCGCGCAGCGGCACATGTACATATTTGTCCTCCTCAAAGATTTTTTCCGATGGTTCAAACGGTACAAGAATTTCAGGGTTGGGAGTTGTGCCGGCATTTTTAAGAATATCATAAACATCTAATATAAAATGCGTTAACATATCCTCCTTGCTCTCCTCAATATTCATTCTTAACTCCAGATTCATTGTTTGAATAATACATCCGCTGCTGACTCTCATGTAGTTCCCATAAGCACCGGAATCTGAAAACACAATAGAAAAGACATCAATATTTGAGAGTGTGGGCTGCACAATCAGGGATTTATTATAGTGAGCGTTTAAAGTTTGCATTCTTTCCTTGTAAATCTCTGCCTCTTCAAATTTCATTGCTGCAGATGCATTATTCATCTTCTCCTTAAACTTTTTCACCAACGGGGTGGCATTGCCTTTTAGTATGCTCTTAATGTATTCAATCTGAGTATTGTACTCTTCTTCTGATATTTTGCCTATGCAGGGAGCTGCGCATTTTTTTATATGCCAGTTAAGACACTCTTTAAATTTTCCATTGTTAATATCCTCTTTATTAAGCTTTAGCGAACAAGTCCTTAACTTAAACAAAGAATGAAATAAATCCAGCAAATGATGTGCATATAGTGCGGAACCATAAGGGCCAAAATATAGAGAGCCGTCCTTAACCAACCTGCGGGTAATGAACATTCTTGGGAAAGATTCATTCTTAATGCATATCCATGGGTAGCTTTTGCTGTCTTTTAACAAAATATTATACTTTGGCTGATACTGTTTTATAAGATTATTTTCCAACAAAAGCGCATCTTGCTCGCTGCTTACAACAGTATGCTGTAAATCTGCAATTTTGCTCACAAGGACTTGTGTCTTGGCATTTAATCTGTCTGGATCCGCAAAATATTGTCTGACCCTTTTCTTTAATTTTTTAGCCTTGCCAACATAAATTATTTTGCCGTCTGAATTAAGGAATCTGTATACTCCAGGCTCATCCGGCAAAAGAGATATTTTCTCTCTTAAATTTATTGTATCTTTGCGGCTCACTGGCATGGTTCAATTAGCTGATGGGTACAAAAGTAATTAATAATTCTGAGGTCAAGAGCGCACTCAAAATTCATGGAGTGGCGGGTACTTTGGTTGCCGCGGCCGCAATGAAAATTGCAGGCTTTGGTAAAATGAATGCAATCTACTCCCACATAGCTGATTATCAAGGAGCATCTTTTGCAGATCATTTGATCGAATATATGGGTGTAAACGTTGACGTTAATTCCAAGGCGCTGGAAGTTGTTCCAAAAACAGGTCCCCTCATTGTAGTTTCTAATCACCCATTTGGTGGAATTGACGGCATAATTGCCATTAGTGTTTTAAACAAGGTGCGGCCTGATATAAAAGTGCTTACAAACTTCATACTTTCTCAGATCCCAAACATGAAGGAACAGTTTTTGCCGGTAAATCCTTTTACAGACAAGGCAAATCTGAAGAGCAGCTTCAAAGGAATTAAGGGAGCTGAGCAGCATCTTGCCGACGGCGGCGTGCTGGTTTTATTTCCCGCGGGAGAAGTATCATCAAATGACAATGAAGAGGGGGTAATAAAAGACATAGAGTGGCAACCATCTATTATTAAGATGATTAAGCGAGCCAATGTTCCTGTGCTTCCGGTTTATTTCCACGGAACCAATTCTGCATATTTCCATTTTTTGGGTAAAATTAGTCCAAAACTTAGAACGCTGAGACTTCCGGGAGAACTAAACAACAAGAAAGGAAAGACAATACATTTTAGGGTGGGGAGCATTGTTCCTGTGGATGAAATTGCTGATTATAAGGATAATAAAACACTTGGGGCATACCTGAGGAGCAGGACGTATGCGCTTGAAACAAATGTAAACGGGGAAGCTGGCAGGGAATATCAGGTGCCGCTCATTGCCCCTGCAAGTGTGGATAATATTAAATTTGACTTTAATGAAACTCCCGACAGCAAGCTTTTCCAGTTGGGGCAGTTCTCTTGCTATCTTTTTGAATACAAGAATATTCCTGCAATAATGCAGGAGATTGGGCTTAGAAGAGAAGAGGCTTTTCGTTTTGTAGGGGAAGGAACAAACAAGGAGAGTGATACAGATGAGTATGACAAATACTACAAACATCTTGTGTTGTGGGATGATTCTAAAAATGCGCTTGCAGGCGCCTATAGGCTTGGATTGGGCAAAGAGATAATTGCGGAGTACGGTATCCACGGTCTATATACAGATTCTTTATTTTGTTATAAACCAGAGTTTTCCAGAGTGTTAGCGCAGTCGGTTGAACTTGGGCGTTCATTTGTTGCAAAAGAGTATCAGAAAGATACGCTGGCGCTTCTTCTTCTCTTAAAAGGTTTGCTTTATGCAATGCTTAGGTACAGAGATGTAAAATACTTAATAGGGCCCGTTAGTATAAGTTCTTGGTATCCTGTCTTTTATAGGAGCGCCATGATTTATTACCTTAGACTCAAACAATATATTCCGGAGTATTCAGTAATGGTTGCCCCTAAGAATCCCTTTATTCCAAATTACGGCAGAGTGGACATTGATGCTTTGCTTGCTAAAAAGATGGATAATCTGGAGAGTTTCGATCGGTTTATTTTAAAAATCAGCAACGGGCAGTACCGTCTTCCGACTTTGCTTAAAAAGTATCTGAGGCTAAATGCAAAAATCATCAATTTTAACGTTGATCCAGATTTCAACGATTGTGTTGATGGACTTATAATGCTGAATCTCAATGACATACCTACAGATGACATTGACGGATTGTCAAAAGAATTTGGAGACTCCGGCAAAGATGATATATATCGCCGGTTCTACGGGGATACTTATTAGCGGATATTAAACGTTTATTACGGAGAGATCTAAAGCTTATTATGGCACGGGATCATAGCCGCTGCCTCCCCATGGGTTACATCTTAGAATTCTCCAAATGGCTAACCACAAGCCCTTTATTGGGCCATGTTTTTTTAGAGCCTCAATCGCATAGGCAGAACAAGTTGGGGTGAACCTGCAGCACTGCGGCTTAAGAGGAGAGATACAGATTTGATAGAATTTTATGAGAACCAGAAATGGAATACTTGCGATGATTTTGGTTGTCTTAAGGATTTTGTTCCATGCAGATGGAGTGCTTGCGCTTTTCTGCTTGTCCGAATCTGGCTGTTTGCTATTTTTTCCCTGAGACTGCATTTGCAATTTGTTTTAAAACCTCTTTGAGTTTCTCTTCAATGAGAGTGAAGTCCAAAATATCTTTTGCAACATAACTGATAAAAATATTAATGCTCTCTCCGGCAATGATATTTTTATTTTTTCTATAAGCTTCTCTTATTCTGCGTCTTAAAAGATTGCGGTCAACGGCCTTTTTAAAGTTGCGCTTGGGGGCAAGAATAAGAATCTTATTTATGCCTCCTCCCGTTTTCATCCAACTTGTCTTAAACGGGTGAACGAACAACGGCTTCCCTTTAATCTTAAGTTCCTCTATTTCTTTGAACGTGCAGAGGCGCTCTTCTTTTTTAAAGGTGCTTTTTTCTGAACTTTTTTGGGGCATGTTGTCTCCTTTATAGCAGCTTTTTTAATTGTAGTTTTTTTAGCGGGGGTACTCTTTTTAACCGACGCCTTTTTTTTAATTGTAGCAACTTTTTTAACCGATGCCGCCTTTTTTGCCGAGCCTTTTGTTTGTGCAGAGACAAGGGCATCAGTGTTATTAATGCAATATTCAATAGCGGAAGCCATTGATGGACACGTTGCTACAGGTCCGGCAAGCGTGGTTCTCAAATTTGCCTCTTGCATTGCTTTTTGGGCGATGTTGCCAAAAGTTACAAACATAGTATCACCCTGTTTGTATTCGGGATAGTTTGCTTTAAGAGATGCTACATCCAAAGCACTGTAGAAAGCAATTAGCTGATATTTAGAAAGGTCTGTGGTTTTTAAATCACTGTTCACAACCTTTACAAATACTGCGGAACTGAATTTAAGTTTTGCCTGCTCAAATATTTTGCTCCATTCCGGTCTTAAATGATCAGCTGTCGCGATTAAGAAATTTTCATCTCTATGTTTCTCATTTATTGCGTTTTTTACAATAGAATCAAAAGTTCCGTCACCAAAAAATATTTTCCTTTTTCTGTAAACAATATGCTTTTGAAGGTAGTATGCTATATTCTCTCCAATGCAGAAGTATTTTAAACTTTCAGGGACTTTATATCTCTGTTCTTCACACAATTGAAAGAAGGCATCTATGGACGCTTTTGCAGTAAATACAATAGCTGTGTAATCCGGAATGTTAATTTTTTGTGTTCTGAATTCTCTGAGGCTCAGCGGTTCCAACTTAAAAAACGGTCTGAAATCAATGATAACTCCATACTTGTTTACTAAATTTGTGTAATGCGGATTGGCGCCTGCCTGTTCAGGTTGTGAAATTAAAATTTTGTTAATCTTCATAGTTAATCTAAATTGTTTTAACAATTAAAACAATCGGTAAAATCTCCAAGGTGCAAAGATACAAAATGTAAGTAAAAACTGAAAATCTGCTTTGAAACATTACCCTTCTTTCCATATTCAGATACAAAACGGATGGTACTGCGCAACAAATTATTAACCAACCTGTTATTATATTAATCGGCAGGTTGGGAATTAATGCAAAAACCATCTCTCCGGCAAGCAACATTAAAATAGCCAGAGCCAGATAGGTTCGCCAAAATTTATTAATCAGGCGGAACGCGCTTGATCCGTTTACGTAATCCAGAATCCATAGAATCCATGATTTAATCACGGCATAAATTACAACAGACACTACTATTATTCCAAAAGCCGCAATCACCGGAATATCCCCAATAAAATTATAGGTAACATTTTGATTTGCAATAATAAATGCAACAAGAAGAACTCCAAAAATTGCCATAATATTTCTGCTTGTTTCCAGTGCGGACTGTCCCTCCATCTCCTTAATCCTTTTAAGATTAAAAGAGTGAGTCAGCACTCTAAAAGCACCTTCTCCAATTCTTTCACAAGCAATTATAAAAAACGTCAGCAGCACTA
>DAONEN010000024.1:0-17488 GCA_035403105.1 Candidatus Egerieousia sp.
ATGGAAGTACGTGATACTAAGCGCGGTCCGGAGGAACTGACAAAGGATATTCCAAATGTCAGCGAGGATGCAACAAAGAATCTTGATGAAAACGGTATTATCAGAGTTGGAGCTTCTGTTGAGCCCGGAGATATCCTAATCGGAAAAATCACTCCCAAGGGCGAGACCGACCCTTCTCCTGAGGAGAAACTTTTAAGAGCAATTTTTGGAGATAAGGCGGGTGATGTTAAGGATGCTTCATTAAAGGCATCTGCTTCACTTACAGGTACCGTAATAGGAAAGAGATTGTTTAAGAAAGTGGGCTCGGGAAAGATTTCAGAAGCGGAGAGGAAGAAACTTAAAGCTACTCAGAAGAACGGTGTTGCAAAAGCCGATGAAGAATTTGAGAAAAAGGCTAAGGAGTTAAGAGGCACCTTCCTGGATAAGCTTATGACCCTTACCGCCAAGAAAACATCTCTAGGCATAAGCGACATGTACGGAACTCTCATTATCCCTAAGGGAGATTCATTTAAGAGAGAAGATTTGGATAAGATTGATTATGAGAATATTAATCCTACCAAGTGGACTTCCGACAAGCATGCAAACACTTTGGTAAAGGCGCTGATTAACAATTACTTGATTCAGTACAAGGTTTTGGATTCTCAGAACAAGAGAAAGAAATATGATATCACCATCGGCGACGAGCTTCCAAACGGAATTACTCAACTTGCAAAGGTTTACCTTGCAAAGAAGAGAAAGATTAGAGTTGGAGATAAAGTTGCAGGACGTCATGGAAACAAAGGTATTATTGCCAAGATAGTTAGCGATGAGGATATGCCTTTCATGGAGGATGGAACAATTATGGATATTGTTTTGAACCCTCTTGGCGTACCTTCCCGTATGAACCTTGGACAGATTTATGAGACCGTTTTAGGATGGGCCGGACGCGAACTTGGACTTAAGTTTGCTACCCCTATTTTTGATGGCGCTTCTCTGGAGAATATCTGCAATTACACAGACAAGGCAGGACTGCCAAGATATGGAACAACATGGTTAAGAGACGGCGGCACGGGCGAGATGTTTGACCAACCTGCTACAGTGGGAGTTATCTATATGATTAAACTAGACCACATGGTAGATGACAAAATGCATGCTCGTTCTACAGGACCTTATTCTCTTATTACTCAGCAACCACTGGGCGGTAAAGCTCAGCTGGGAGGCCAGAGATTTGGAGAGATGGAGGTTTGGGCTCTTGAGGCTTTTGGAGCTGCAAATATTCTGCAAGAGATTCTTACAATCAAGTCAGATGATATCACAGGCAGAAGCCGCGCATATGAAGCAATCGTTAAGGGCGAACCAATGCCTCAACCTGGTATTCCAGAGTCACTTAACGTATTGTTGCATGAACTTAGAGGCTTAGGCTTAAGCATTCACTTAGATTAAAAAATTAATAAATATGCCTTTAAAAAAAGATAATAAAGTTAAGACCAATTTCGGCAAGATTAGAATCAGCTTGGCATCTCCGGAGGAAATTCTGGAGAGGTCACACGGCGAGGTTTTGAAACCGGAAACTGTTAACTATCGTACATACAAACCGGAGAGAGACGGATTGTTCTGCGAGAGAATCTTTGGTCCTACAAAGGATTACGAGTGCTATTGCGGAAAATATAAGAGAATCCGTTATCGCGGAATTGTCTGCGACCGTTGCGGTGTAGAAGTAACAGAGAAGAAAGTCCGCAGAGAGAGAGAGGGCCACATTACCCTTACTGTTCCGGTTGCTCACATCTGGTATTTCCGTTCTAATCCTAACAAGATTGGGGCTTTGCTTGGCATTAAGAGCAAGCAGCTAGACTCTATAATTTATTATGAGAGATACGTGGTTATTCAACCGGGTGTTGCAGCAGAGAAAGGAACAAAAGAGTTGGATCTTCTTACTGAAGATGAGTATCTTGCACTTGTTGACACCCTTCCAAGAGAGAATCAGCAGCTGACAGATGACGATCCCAATAAATTTATTGCAGAGATGGGCGCAGATGCCATCTATAAACTGCTTGCAAAACTGGATCTTGACCAGCTTTCTTATACGTTAAGAAACAGCCTTGAGCATGAGACGTCTCAACAAAGAAAAGCAGAATCTCTTAAGAGACTGAGCGTTATTGAAGCTTTCAGAGATTCAAAAGATATCAATAAGCCGGAGTGGATGATTATGAAGGTTATCCCTGTAATCCCTCCAGACTTAAGACCTCTTGTTCCGCTGGATGGAGGACGTTTTGCTACTTCTGATTTGAATGACTTATATAGAAGAGTCATTATTAGAAATAACAGACTTAAGAAACTTATTGAGATTAAGGCTCCGGAAGTTATTCTTAGAAACGAAAAGAGAATGTTGCAGGAGGCTGTAGATTCTCTGTTTGATAACTCCAAAAAATCCAATTCAGTAAAGACTGAAGCAAACAGGGCTCTTAAATCTTTGTCTGATTCCTTAAAGGGAAAGCAGGGAAGATTCCGTCAGAATTTGCTTGGTAAACGTGTTGACTATTCTGCACGTTCAGTTATTGTTGTTGGTCCGGAACTTAAGATGCACGAATGCGGTCTTCCTAAATTCATTGCCGCTGAACTTTACAAACCGTTCATTATCCGCAAATTACTGGAGAGAGGCATTGTAAAGACTGTCAAGAGCGCAAAGAAAATGGTAGACAGAAAAGACCCTGTTATATGGGATATTCTGGAGAACGTAATGAAGGGCCATCCTGTTATGCTTAACCGTGCCCCTACTTTGCACAGACTTGGTATTCAGGCATTCCAACCTAAATTGATTGAAGGAAAAGCTATTCAGCTGCACCCTCTTGCATGTACTCCTTTCAACGCCGACTTTGACGGTGACCAGATGGCTGTCCACCTGCCGTTAGGAAATGCTGCAGTCCTTGAGGCTCAGTTGCTTATGCTTTGTACTCATAATATTCTTAACCCCGCAAACGGAGCCCCTATTACCGTTCCTTCACAGGATATGGTTCTTGGCCTTTATTACATTACAAAGCCAAGAAAAGGTGTCAAAGGAGAGGGAATGTATTTCTATGGTCCGGAGGAGGTTGTAATTGCTATCAATGAACAGCACCTGGATATGCACGCTGTCATTCATGTAAGACTTCCAAAAGATCTTATGGATGAGTCCAATGGTTATGAAATCAAAGAAACTACTGCCGGAAGAGTTGTATTCAATCAAGTAGTTCCAAAAGAGATTGGATTCATTAATCAGGTAATTAACAAGAAGTCTTTAAGAGACCTTATCGGTGTTGTAATCAAGGTCTGCGGAGCAAAGAGAGCTACGGAGTTTTTGGATGATGTAAAAGCAATGGGATATATGATGGCGTTCAGAGGAGGCCTGTCCTTCAATATCAACAACGTCATTGTCCCTGTAGAGAAAGAGAAACTTGTTAACGAAGGGTACAAGAAAGTTGACACCGTTAAGGCAAACTATGACGCCGGTCTTATTACAAATAATGAGCGTTACAACCAAATCATTGATATTTGGACAAATGTAAATAACGAATTGGCCAATATAGTTGTAAAAGAAATTTCTGCTGATAATCAAGGATTTAACCCAGTATGGATGATGTTGGATTCCGGAGCCCGCGGATCTAAAGAACAGATTCGTCAGCTTTGCGGAATGAGGGGTTTGATGGCTAAGCCGCAGAAATCCGGAGCAACTGGAGGAAATGAAATTATTGAAAACCCTATCCTTGCAAACTTTAAAGAGGGACTTTCTGTATTGGAGTACTTCATCTCCACCCACGGTGCTCGTAAAGGTTTGGCTGATACCGCGTTGAAGACTGCAGATGCAGGATATCTAACCAGACGTCTTGTAGATGTGTCTCATGATGTGATTATTACAGAGGCGGATTGCGGAACTCTAAGAGGTCTTGTGGCGACAGAGATTAAAAATAAGGATGAAGTTGTAGAGACCCTTTATGACAGAATCCTTGGAAGAACCACTGTTCATGATATTTACAACCCTATTAACGGAGAGAAGATTATTGGCGCCGGTGAGGAAATCACAGAGGAAATTGCCTCAACAATTCAATCTCTGCCTATAGAAGCTGTCGAGATTAGGTCAGTGCTTACCTGCGAAAGCAAGAAGGGTGTTTGTGCTAAGTGCTACGGACGTAATCTTGCAAGAAACAGAATGGTAGAGAAGGGAGAAGTTGTTGGAGTTATTGCAGCTCAGTCAATTGGAGAGCCAGGTACACAGCTGACACTTAGAACATTCCACGTTGGAGGTACTGCATCCAATGCTGTTGTTGAAAGTGAGATAATTTCCAAGTATGACGGTAAACTAGAATTTGAAGAACTTAGAACTTTGGACAAGAAGGGTGACAATGGAGTTAAGCAGACAATTGTTACGGGCCGTGCAACGGAGGTAAGAATTGTTGATGCTAATACTGAAATCACAATGTCCGAGTACCGTGTTCCTTACAGTTCTACCCTTTACTTTAAAGAGAGCGATACCGTTAAAAAGGGTGACAAGATTTGCGAATGGGATGCATATAACGCACTTACTCTTGCAGATGTTGAAGGTACGGCAATTTATGACTCATTGATTGAAAATGAGACATTTAAGTCTGAGGCTGCCGATGAATTTTCCGGACACGCAGAGAAGGTTGTCATTGAATCTAAGGATAAGAATAAGAACCCAGCCATCAGAATTGTTGACGCAGCCGGCAATGAGCTTAAGAGCTATAACTTACCGGTAAACGCTCACATTATGGTGAACAATAAGCAGAAAGTTAAAGCGGGAGATATACTTGTAAAGATACCAAGAACCGCCAGCGCAAAAGCCGGAGATATTACGGGAGGTCTTCCTAGGGTAACTGAATTATTTGAGGCACGTAATCCATCTAATCCTGCGATAGTTGCTGAGATTAACGGAGACGTTATCATGGGCAAAATCAAGAGAGGAAACAGAGAAATTATCATCAAAGCTAAGAGCGGAGAGGAGAAACATTACCTGGTTCCATTGACAAAACAAATTCTTGTTCAGGAAAACGACTACGTAAGAGCCGGAGATCCATTATCAGACGGAGCAATTGCACCTTCAGATATTCTTGCCATTCTGGGACCTACAAAGGTTCAGGAATATATTGTAAACGAGGTTCAAGCAGTTTATAGAATGCAGGGCGTTAAGATTAATGACAAACATTTTGAGGTCATTGTGAGACAGATGATGCGCAAAGTGGAAGTTGTTGATCCGGGCGACACACGCTTCTTGCCGGAGCAATTTGTTGACAGACAAGAGTTTATAAAGAGCAATGATGAGCTATGGGATAAGAAGGTTGTTCTTGACGCCGGAGATTCCAAAAATCTTAAGGCCGGCCAGATTGTAACCGTAAGAAAATTGAGAGATGAAAACTCAATACTTAAACGTCAGGCTCTAAAGATTGTGGAGGCAAGGGACGCAGTTTCTGCAACAGCAAACCAGATACTTCAAGGAATCACAAGAGCGGCATTAAAGACAAGCAGTTTTATGAGTGCCGCATCATTCCAGGAGACAACAAAGGTTTTGAGCGAGGCTGCAATCTATGGAAAGACAGACTATTTGGAGGGATTGAAAGAGAACGTTATCTGCGGACATCTAATACCTGCAGGTACGGGACTTAGAGATTATGAGAAGATAGTTGTCACATCCGCAGATGAGTACCGCAGGATGATGCAGGCAACGCAAGAGAACGGACCCGCCAATTCTGTTGAGTCTCAAATGAAAGCAAGTGCAGAAGGAAAAGAGGAAAGCAGAGACAATTAGTAATCGATACTTTTAATCCCGACAGTTTAATGTAGAAATTATCTGTCGGGATTATTGTATATATACCACTTATTTTAAGGTAATTACACGATAAATTGACATTGCATTTTTAACAGAATAATTTTATATCAAACCAATGATGAATACTTTTAAAAAAATTCTTTTGCTTTTTTCCGCTGCAATTGTGGTTGCATCTTGCGGGCAAAAAGAGGAATCCGGTTATAAAGTGACTGTCAAATTTGAAGGGGAAGCCCTTGAGCTAAAGACAGATGCAAGGATAATAATGTCTAATGGAGACACATCCGAGTATGCAATTTGTGACACAGCATCCGTTGTAAACGGACAAGCAATGTTTGCCGGAAGCGCTAAATCTCCGGATATTGTGTACATAAAATTTTTGGGAATAGACCCAAAGACCGGGAGTGAGAGAAGCATATGTTCCTTCTTTCTTGAAAATGACACTTACACCATAACGGTTCCCCAAGATCCTAAGGAAGAGGTAATTATAACCGGAGGAAAAACCCAGCACGTTGTTGATTCATTAAATACGGTCGCAAAAAATATTATAAAGAAATCACATCTTGATTCTTTACAAAATGTTTTTGCAACGGCAGACAACAAGATAAAAGACTCTATCCGCATAATGCGTGAAAAAGTTTACACAGAAATTAACAACGTTTTTACAGGATATATTTCTAAACATCCAACTTCCATGTTCGCCCTATTCCAGCAGGCAATCCAAATTGAATTTACACCGGCAGATTCCGCGGCAAGGATGATGAGGCAATTTGCCGCAGTCCCTGAATACGCTGATAACAAGTATTTTAAAATCATAAAAAGCAGCGTGGAAAATCAGAGCAGATTTTCAATTGGGAAACAAGCGCCCGATTTTACACAAAATGATGCAGGCGGAAATCCGGTAAAGTTTTCTGATATCTATAAGCAGAATAAAATTACAATGATAGATTTTTGGGCATCTTGGTGCGGTCCATGCAGACAATTCAACCCTATTCTAAGAAGAATCTATTACAAGTATAAAAATAAAGGGTTCGGCATCATCGGTGTATCCCTTGACCAAGACCGTGACGCATGGATAGAAGCAATTGGAAAAGACAGACTTCCATGGATACAAGTATCTGACTTACAGGGTTGGAATAACGCGGTCTCAACAATGTATCTTGTAAAATCTATTCCACAAAATATTTTTGTTGACAATACGGGAAAGATAATACTAAGGAGAGCGGAAGAAGATGAGATTGACAAATTCCTTGATAACGCGTTGAATGATACTAAGGAATAAATTAATAGAAAAGCCGCGGAATCATCCGCGGCTTTTCTATTTAACTCATTTATAATATGCTAATGAGTATTTAGTATCATGATCATCTCATCAACAGGATAGCCTGCATTCATCCATGAACCATTCTTTGCAATCCAATATTCAAATTCTATGTAATCTGCAAGCCCCGGATGTGTTGTAGTATAATTTTGCGTATGCATAAGATACCACTGATTTGCAGGATCTGCACCAAATTCCATAAGATAGGTATTGCCATTAACGGTAGTTTTCATATCAAAATAGTCTCCGTTTACCGTCAAATTACTATTGTAATCAGTATCCTTGGCAACAACCATTCCTCCGTCTTCAGTATAGGTAAATTCCACAGGAAGATTTCCTCCCCATGTCTTTAATCTGTAGTACTCATTTGTATACTTTGCTTTCTCCAGAGTTCCGTTTATTCCCATTTCTTCAGCAAATGGAACAGTTGTAGAACTTAACCAGCCGCTGCCCTTAACATAATGATAAGACTCAACAAATTCTGTAACCATATAGCTTTCATATTCAAGCGGAAGCTGAGCTGAACAATTAATGGTTGAGACACCTGCCGGACCGGCAACACTGCTATTAAATGATAGAGTGAAGGCATATTTAGTACCGGGATTAAAGCTCTTGTAATCATATGTTACAGTTATAGGCTTTTGGAACTCACCGGCTTCAAATGAGACAGAACTTGTTGACAAGGTGAACAAATTCTTTTTATCCACCATTGTAATGGGCACTTGCAATGCCTTATCTGCAACACCTCTATTCAAGTATACCGTAAGAGTTGTCGAAGACGGGCTTAGGGTATAGTTTGCATTTGCTTTAGGAAATGAGACATCTAAACTGGTTGGAGTATAAATTGCCTCTTTTGTAGAACAAGAAGAGACAAGCAGGCCGCAAACAGCAGCAATAACTGCAGCGCCGTTAGTTATGTATTTCTTAAATGATTTCATATCTTTTAATACTTTAATATTATTAAACATAACCCTATCTATTAGTAGCCGGGATTTTGTTGTTTGCTAATCTGAGGATTGGCATCAATCTCCGCCTTTGGAATTGGCCACAACCATCTGAAATTATCAGAGCTCTGAACCATAACATCAGTGCTTGCATCGCCCGGAAGATACACCATATTTTTGGCAAATGAATAGCAAGCATACCTTGTCATACCTGCTCCAAATCTCTTGAGATCATCAAAACGGAAACCTTCTCCCATCAATTCCTTGTATCTCTCAAGTCTGATTTTACTAAGGAGGGCAGAACCTGTAGATGTCGTGTTGGTATAACCAATATATCTTGTAGACAAAAGATCGTCAAGGTATTTCTGAGCCTTGGCGGTACTGCCGGTAGCTCCGCTTAAAAGATTAGCCTCTGCCGCAATTAGATACTGCTCAGCTATCCTGAATAATTTAATCTTGTTGATATGGTCTGATGCAACAAGTTTTTCTGCCTTGGCCTGAAGAGCAGGATTGCCCGCAAACTTATTAAACAAATACATCGGGCCGCTGGTTGTGGTAAAAGTAATATCGTAAGTATGAAAGTTATTGAACCATGCAGCTCCTCTATAATCATCTTGAGATGCTACCATCTGATATATGGCATATTTGGATGGGAAGTAGTCTGGTGAATACTGCAGAGCAGTGGAAACCAGATTATCTCCCAGGTAACCGGGATCATTAGAAGAAGGAAGAGATTTTTCTGTATAATCTGCATACATCTGCATGATGCACTCAGTTCCGCTATCATTCTTCCACATTCTAACAATGTTGCCGTACAGTGAATAGGTTGCGTCCGCAGCAACTAACGGATAGGTTCCGGAATCGCACAAAGAACCCGCTTTTGCAGCAGCATCATCATAATTTCCCATGGAAAGAGCAACTCTTGCCTGCATTGCAGTTATGCAATCTTTTGTAAGAACCGTAGAAGCAACCGCACCTTTAACGCCCGCAAAACAAGTTGCAGCCTTTGAAAGGTTAGATGTTATATAATCATACGTCTCTTTAAGCGTTGATCTTCCGGGATAGGTTGACCAATCGGAAGGGGTCAAGTTATAATCATCTACAAGCATAACGCCCATGTCTGAAGAGGCGGTTGAGCTGTTGTAAGTTTTGCAATATTTAAGAGCCAATAGATAAGCTGTATATGCTTTTGTAAAATAGCATACACCCTGATCATTTTTCAACTCGGCAAAATCAGCATCTTTTAAATTCTTTGTATCCAAACCTGCAATACCTGCAAGAATTAAATTAGCCTGTTGTGTTGCTGTATAGCAAGCCCCCCAATAACTCTCCATAAAACTATCATCAGCCGTCCACAACCACCTGTAATATGTACCTCCTCTGTTTCCAAAATCTACAGTTGCATTAAAGCTGTCCGCCATAAGTTCTGACTCGTAAATAGCAGAACCGGATGTCAGACCTTCAATCTTTAAATACAAATTGTTAGTCATATACCCAGCGGAAGCAACGCTGTTAACAGCGTCTTTTACATCAATTGCATCCTTTGGCTGCTCATTCAAACTGCATGACGCCATAACAAAAAGCGCTAAGAATAAAAATATATACTTTTTCATAATCTTCTCAAATTAGAATGTGAATTCAACACCTGCAGAATACTCCTTTGTATTAGGGTAGTTTGCTGAGGCCACGTTGCTGTCAATCTCGGGATCAAATCCTTTGAACTTTGTGAATGTCAAAAGGTTTCTTCCTACCAAATAAACTCTTATGCTCTTGACGATTCTAAGCGGTGCAACAGCATCTTGTCCGAATGTATAAGAGAGTTGTAGATTCTTAAGTCTGACAAAAGAGGCATTCTCCTCATATCTTGAGTCCAACTGAGGAGTCTCTGATACATTAGGGTATGTCGTTCTTTGACCGGGATACTGCCAAGTTTCTGTCAGCATCTTTTTAGCCTGATTTGTTGTAGATGATTGCTGAGCATTCTCAATAAAATACAAATCATTATCAAAAATCCACTTGTCAAACATTCCGATAAAGTTGGCTTGAATTCCAAAGTTCTTCCACATAAAGTCTAACTGGACGCCGCCTGCCCATGGAGCATACTCATTATGTCCTGTAAAAACTGCATTGCTGCTGCTGTAAACAGAGGTGATTTTACCGTCTTTATCATACCAAAGTTGCTTACCGTTTGCAGGATCAACACCGGCATATTTAACTTCAAAGAACTCTCCATAAGCATGACCTGTCTGAAGTTTAAGACCTGTCCCGGAAAGCACAAACTCGTCACGTCCGCCAAACAGCTTGGTAATCTTATTCTTGTTGTAGCTGACATTGGCTGTAACGTTAAACATTGTATTCCTTGTCTGAATGACATTGAAAGTTAAGGTTGCCTCTATACCGGTATTTCTCATATTTGCAACGTTACCCCAGCCGGAGCTGAAACCTGTTGAATATGAGTAAGGAATAGAAATCAACATATTCTTTGTAGTCTTTCTGTATGCATCAACTTGTGCTGTTACAAAATTGAATAGTCTGAACTCCAGACCCAAAGTCATGTTCTCTACGGTCTCCCAAGTTAATTTGCTGTTGGAAGCATTAGAAATGCTCCAAGAGCCTGTTCCATTGTATGAAGCTCCCGTAGAAACAAGTCCCAATGATAAATAATTATCAATTCCCGAGTTGCCGGTAGTTCCGTAAGATGACTTAAGTTTTAACTCATCAAGCCACTTGACGTTCTTAAGGAATCCCTCTTTCTTCATGTCCCACATAGCACCTGCGGACCAGAAGTTAGCATATCTGTTTGCGCTTCCAAAGAGAGAGGAACCGTCACGTCTGAATGAACCGTTTAGGAAATATTTCTCTGCATAATTGTAATCCAACCTGCTGAACAGTGAGTTCATCTTATACTGAGAATAACTGAAAGTCGGCTGATTGTAAGTAACACCTGTAGCTACCGTTGTCATCCTGGCGTCTGTTGTTGTTGTTGAACTTGCGCCAAAGCCTCTTGTGTTTGAAATCATTGCCTCTTGTCCAACCAAAGCGTCAAAGTTATGATTCTCACCTATCGTAAGTTTATACTCCGCAGTGTTGGTAGAGGTCATTCTGTAGAATCTGCTGAAAGACTCGGAAGCACCGGTATCAGAACCGAAAACATCATGAATTTCCGGAAGCCACTGTACCCAAAAACGGGTATCCTGCCCTTCCAATGCCTGAGCAAACCTGAAAATTAGATTTTTGATCGGAGTAATCTCCTCATACATATTGCCGTTTAGAGCAACATAATTGGTCTGTCTCGGCTGAATTCCGTTAAGATATCTCCAGCCCCACCAGTTATTATCAGTAATCCTATCCTGATAAGCGCCGTAACCCAAGAATTTGCCGTTAGCATCTGTCTTAATCTCATAAGGAGTTGTATAGGGCAAACTGAAGAATGATCCCCAGATAACACCGTTTGCAGTATTTCTGGTACCATCTGACCAAAGAGCAACTTTTCTGACTCTGTAACTCAAATCAAGGTTAAGGCCAACCTTCAACCAATCTGTAATTTCTGAGTTGATGTTGCTTCTGACGCCATATCTTGTTAAGTTATTATTTCTGAAAATTGCACTCTGCCTAACTGCATTTGCAGAAATGTAATAGTCTGTTTTGTTACTTCTTCCCGCAAAAGAGACATCTGCCTTGTAAGTAGGAGCAGTCTGATTCATAAAGTACCTCTTCCATCCGCCGCCAATATTATTATTCAAACGGAATGTTTTAAGAGTCTGGAAATCAGTGCTTGTCTTCAAAGACGGGTCTACAAGTTCTCTGTATGCAAACCACTCTTTTGGATTCATCATTGTCTCAGGCTTGTAAGCAAGACTAGATGAACTGTATTGGAATGAAACTTTTGCCTCCGGTCTCTCTCCGCCGCCCTTCTTTGTAGTGATATAAACTACGCCGTTGGCAGCACGTGAACCGTAAATCGCAGTTGCTGAAGCATCCTTCAAAACCGTGATGCTTGAGATATCATTCTGGTTCAGTGTCTGAAAAACAGTTGAACTAACAGGTGAGCCATCCAAAATGAACAACGGGGTATTGGATGCATTGATGGAGTTAACTCCTCTCAATCTCATGCTGACCGTTGAACTCGGGTCTCCTGATGATGAATAAATCTGCAAACCTGCAACTTGTCCTTGAAGTGCATCCGCTACGTTAATGGTAGGTTTATCCTTTAAGGTCTTGGCCTTTACCGTGGTAGCAGCACCAACGACAGTGCTTAATTTCTTGGCCGAACCGTATCCTACAACGATTGTCTCTGCAAGAAGATTTGCATCTTCTTCCATGGCAACGTTGATGACAGATCTCCCGTTAACCGGAATTTCAACGGTCTTATAGCCAACTGAAGAGAAAACAAGAACGGCATCCTTTCTTACATTTATCACGTACTGACCGTTATAATCAGTAGCAACGCCATTCTTTGTCCCCTTTACCATAACCCCCGTACCTTCCAACGGATACTTTTCCGTTGCGCTGGTTACGGTTCCCGTTACTTTCATTGTCTGTGCGCCCATAAACTGAGGGACACAAAGCAATAGCAACGCTAAAACAAATGTGATTCGTTTCATTGGTTAAATTTTAAGTTAATTTTAGTAGTGTTGTTTTAATTAATATTTTGTAATAGTTTTTCTCTGGTGCAAAAATACCTTGGCAAGGTACTTAATTTTATGTATTTGACAAAATTTTCTATCCAGGCTACTTTATGCAGATGCATTTCTTCCGTAAAACGCAACATTTTTGTTATATTTGTAACTGATTTTTCTAATAGTACTCTTAAACAGGTTAAAAAATGATTGGAATATTTGATTCTGGAGCGGGTGGACTTTCAGTTTGGAAGGAACTTATAAAACTTTTGCCATCAGAGTATTACTTCTATATATCCGATTCGGCATACTGTCCTTACGGGCCAAAAAGTAAAGATTTGATAGTAAAAAGGGCTACTGCAATATCCCGCTTTTTAATTGAAAGGGGCGCGGAAATAATTGTTGTCGCGTGCAATACCGCAACCGCCGGAGCAATAACAGAGCTTAGACAACAATTTGATATTCCGTTTGTTGGAATGGAACCGGCAGTTAAGCCGGCTGCCATTGAAACGCAAACAGGAGTCATTGGAGTACTTGCAACTCAAGGAACTTTTAACGGACGGCTGTACATACACACTTCTGAAAAATTTGCAAGAGAAAATGACATAAAGATTGTTGAGAGGGTCGGAGACGGACTGGTTGAATTAGTGGAGCAAGGAAAGACCGAAACACCTGAAGCAGAAGCACTTGTAAAGAAATATCTGGACCCTATGATTGAAGCGGGAGCGGACTATGTTGTGCTTGGATGCACGCACTATCCATTCCTTGTCAACACCATAAACAAGGTATCTGATAATAAAATTAAAGTAATAAATCCTGCGCCCGCAGTAGCCAAACAGACCAAAATTCTTCTGCATAAAGAGAGATTATCCAACAAGAATAAAAATAATTGCCGTCGCGACAGTAATGAAGAAAAAAACACCGTCTCTACAACAGGCTCAAATATAGATATTTTAAAAGGCATGGCATTAAAAATAGTAGGTGATGAATTAGCCGCAGGAGAGATCACAGAGCAAAACGCACTTACCTTTCAAAACGCAATTTTTAAACATATTGATATTTGAATGAATGATAAAAGTAACGGTAATGTTACTTTTATTTATATATTTACATTCTAAACTAATAACAATCAAATAATCATTTATGAATTTAACTAACGTACTTTTCTATCTTGTCCCCCTTGCATCTCTGGTTGCGCTTGGATTTGCATATCTATTTTACAAGCAGATGCTTAAACAAGACGAGGGAACCCCTAGGATGAAAGAGATTGCGCTGTATGTAAGACAAGGCGCAATGGCTTACCTTAAACAGCAGTATAAAGTTGTCGCAATTGTATTTGTGATTCTTTCTGCTTTTTTTGCTGTATTGGCATATGGATTTAATATTCAAAATCCATGGGTACCGTTTGCTTTTCTTACAGGCGGATTTTTCAGCGGACTTGCAGGCTTCATTGGAATGAAGACGGCGACCTATGCTTCCGCAAGAACTGCAAATGCTGCAATGAAATCTTTGAACTCAGGACTTAAGGTTGCATTCCGCAGCGGTGCCGTTATGGGTCTTACTGTTGTAGGACTTGGACTGCTTGATATTTCTCTGTGGTTCTTAATTTTGCACGCAGTGTATCCTAATGACTTGGTGGTTATTACAACAACAATGCTAACGTTCGGAATGGGTGCTTCCACACAGGCTTTGTTTGCAAGAGTCGGAGGCGGTATCTATACAAAAGCCGCTGATGTCGGCGCTGACCTTGTCGGCAAAGTTGAAGCAGGAGTTCCTGAGGATGATCCTAGAAATCCGGCAACAATTGCAGATAACGTTGGTGATAATGTCGGAGATGTAGCAGGAATGGGAGCAGACCTTTACGAGTCTTATTGCGGAAGCGTACTTGCGACCTCAGCTCTTGGCGCTACTGCATTTGCCTTCTCCCCGGAAGCACAACTTAAAGGTGTATTTGCACCAATGTTGATTGCCGCTATAGGTGTATTTCTTTCTGTTATAGGTATTTACTTGGTTAAGACAAAAGAGGGAGCCGGCATGAAACAGTTGCTTAAATCATTAAGCATCGGAGTGAATACGGCAGCCATTTGCATTGCAATTTTTACATTTATAATATTGTATGTTCTGAAACTTGACCACTGGCTTGGAATATCATTCTCTGTTATTGCCGGACTGGTTGCAGGTGTTATAATAGGCAAGAGTACAGAATATTACACATCTCACTCTTATAAGCCGACCCAAAAAATAGCTCAAAGCGCGGAGACCGGTCCGGCTACAGTTATTATCTCCGGAATCGGTACCGGTATGATTTCCACTGCAATACCCGTAATAGTAATAAGTATTGCAATCACTCTTGCATTTTTGTGCGCAATAAATTTTGATATAGCAAATATGTTCAGCTCACAAAATTTAAGCTACGGTCTTTACGGAATTGGCATTGCAGCCGTTGGCATGTTGTCCACACTTGGAATCACCTTAGCAACAGATGCTTACGGACCAATAGCTGATAACGCGGGAGGAAATGCGCAGATGAGCGAACTTGGAGAGGATGTCCGCAACAAAACGGATATGCTTGATGCTCTTGGAAATACAACTGCCGCCACAGGAAAGGGATTTGCAATTGGTTCTGCAGCATTGACGGCTCTTGCACTTCTTGCATCCTACATCGATGAAATTAAAATTGCGCTTGTCAGAGTTGCTCACGGAGCGGCTGACGGAATGGTTGCGATTGAAGGACAATTAAAATCTTTAAACGATGTCCAAAGCGCAGGAATTTCTGACTTTATGGATTGGTATAACGTAAGTTTTATGAATCCTAAAGTGCTTGCGGGAATTTTCATTGGCGCAATGCTTGCATTTTTGTTCTGCGGACTCACGATGGGTGCCGTTGGACGTGCTGCCCAAAAAATGGTTGAGGAAGTAAGAAGACAATTCAGGGCAGACAAAGGCATTTTGGAGGGAACATCCAAACCCGATTATGAGCGCTGCGTAGGAATTTCAACCAGAAGCGCTCAGCATGAAATGGTTGGACCGTCAATTCTTGCTATAATAGCTCCCGTAGTTGTAGGTATTGTATTTGGAGTTGCAGGTGTTCTTGGACTTTTGATTGGAGGTCTTTCCAGCGGCTTTGTTTTGGCTATTTTTATGGCAAATTCAGGCGGAGCATGGGACAATGCCAAGAAGTTTGTTGAGGAGGGTAATTTGGGCGGAAAAGGCTCTTATGCACACAAGGCTACAGTTGTCGGAGATACTGTCGGGGACCCATTTAAAGATACAAGCGGCCCTTCACTGAATATTCTAATCAAATTGATGAGCATGGTATCCATTGTGATGGCAGGTATAACAGTAGCAATTACATTGTTTTAGAAACACTTAGCAATTTCTTTCTGGAAAAAATATTTGCAAAGGAAATTATAATTTTTTATATTTGGGACGCTTAACGTAAAATTTAGTTATGCGTCCCTTAAATTTTTTCTCTATACGCAAAGATGCCCTTTGGGGTGATGAATCGTGGGAGATTTCTGCGGTTGAAGGCAATGAATCCGTGCTTTATGTAGAAAGCCCTCAAGAGAGGGAGAGAAGATTGTTTGCCGACAGCGATGAAGACAAAATCCAAAACCCTGACAATAAGAGTATTACGTTGCCGCAGTTAATTGAACAATACAAAGGTAGGTTGGTAGGAGAGAAGGTGTGGAAGAAATACGGCAGCAAGTTTCCAGTGCTGGTAAAGTTTATTAACGCTAAAGATGACCTCTCCATCCAAGTGCATCCAAATGATGAAATTGCAAAGAAAAGAGGATATCCAAACGGCAAGACGGAGTTGTGGTATGTTGTTGATGCTGTCGGAGAAGCATACATTATGGACGGCTTTAAAGAGGATATGGAGCCGGAGCGATTGCGCTCGATGGTGAAAGAAGATATGAACTCCCGTGACCCAATAGGAAGGGATAGTGAATGGACAGCCCTTGGCGGGACAATGAAGAATGTTGCCGGGGCGCCGGAAGATTTGTACGGCTATAAGATAACGCAATCTCTTAACAGGCATGTGGCTAAGAAAGGAGACTGGTATTTCATTCCTGCAGGCAGAGCTCACAGCATAGGTTCAGGCGTATATATTGTTGAAATACAACAAACTTCCAACCTTACATATAGATTGTTTGATTACAACAGAGTTGATAAAAATGGTCACCGCAGAAAGCTTGATGTTGACGATGCATTAGCTGCAATTGATTACTCACGTATTCCTTTTAACAAGGACACCGGGAATATTTTTGAAATTAACAAAGCAAACGGCGGGGGATCTGAAATTGAGCAACTTGTCTCTTGCAGTTACTTTACTACATCTATGATTAACTTAAGGTGCAGCAAAAAGGAGGCCTCCATGATGAAAGGGAACCTCAAAGAGTTTACTTTTGATTTCTCGTCTTTTGATTCTTTTGTGATTTTTGTTTGTACCAACGGGGCAGGTAAAATCTGTTTTATTGATGATGAGTCCGGTGACTCGGAAAACACAGATGAACAGTGTATTATAATCAAAAAGAGTGATGTCTATTTTCTTCCGGCCTGCCTAAAATCTGTGAAAATTAAATACGATTGTGATTTAAGAATCCTTGAGACACACATAGATTAACACGTAAGATTAAATTTTTTAAGGCAACGCCTATAAGCGCTGCCTTTTTTATTTCATTGTACCGCCGATAATATCAAGCAGTTCTGCAGTGATTGATTGCTGCCTTGATTTGTTGTACTGAAGCGTCAGTTCCTGAATTAAATCATCGGCATTATCTGTTGCAACCTGCATTGCCATTGTACG
>DAONEN010000024.1:17588-28582 GCA_035403105.1 Candidatus Egerieousia sp.
GATTTAAAATGGTGATAAATTACCAGCACTCTGTCAACTTCTCCTGCGGCATACATTAGCATAAGTTTACGGGCAAGCTTTGCGATACCTGAATATGAGGGGTTTGCAGCAAGAGTCTGAAGCAAAACATCCGGTTCTGCATTTGCGGATTTTGGAATGTACGGCCGGACGCTGAAGCCCATTCTTTTTGCAGCCTCTTCTATTTTTTTCCCGACAGGAAACACTGTAATATCCTCTTGTTTAAGGTTGTAAAGAGGTACTGCAGTTGCGGCGGATGCCATATTTGCAGATGCACGGGAACCGGTGTACTCAAGGACCGTAGAGGTAAATTCTTTAATTACGTTATAATTAAAAGAACCGCAAAGCGCTGAATTTGAAGAAAATGCAACAACTGCAATTTTTTTAACAGGACGCTCTGCAACAAAAGGGGACGCAAATGATGAATCATTTTTTGACACATTTCCCTCATTGTCTTTAACAGACACTTCTCCGGACAGAAAATTTGCAACAATTTTATCCAGTCTTTTCTGATAGGGCACCATATTGCCGAGCAGATTCTGGGACTTGTGCAATTTTGCAGAGGATACCATCATCATTGCGGAGGTCACCTTGCGGGTACTCTGCACTGAACTGATTCTTGTTTTAACCTCTTTTAAAGATGCCATGACATTATTACCTCAAATTTTTATTTGCAGCCGACACTTACTCGCACTTACGCATTAACCTGATTCGCACTCATTTTAGCCGTTTCTTCCATAACCTTCATCATATCATCTGAGATGACACCACTATTAAGTTGCTCCAGCACATCCTTATGATTCAACTTCATGGAACGTAAATAACTAGCCTCAAAATCTGTAACTTTCTCCATTGGAACATCCTTTAAAAGTCCGTGAGTTCCGCAATACAAAATCGCAATCTGCTCCTCCACGGACATAGGAGAATATTGCGGCTGAACAAGCAGTCTGGTATTCTTTCTTCCCTTGTCAATCGCCATCGCGGTGACTTTATCCATTTCTCCTCCAAACTTTGTAAATGACTCAAGCTCTTGATATTGCGCCTGGTCAATCTTAAGCGTTCCTGCAACCTTTTTCATGGATTTGATTTGCGCATTTCCGCCAACACGGGAAACTGAAATTCCGACGTTAATTGCCGGACGATTTCCCTGATTGAACAAATCCGTATCCAAAAATATCTGACCGTCCGTAATTGAAATTACATTAGTCGGAATGTATGCCGCAACGTCGCCTTCCTGAGTCTCAATAATCGGAAGCGCGGTAAGAGAACCTCCTCCTTTCACCTTTCCTTTAAGGCTGTCCGGAAGGTCATTCATTTGTTCTGCAACCTCTTGCTGATCAATAATTTTAGCAGCTCTTTCCAAAAGCCTGGAGTGCAAGTAGAAAATATCTCCGGGGTAAGCTTCACGTCCGGACGGTCTGCGCAAAATCAGAGAAACCTCTCTGTATGAGACCGCTTGCTTAGACAAGTCATCGTAAACAACCAGCGCATCACGCCCGGTATCTCTGAAATACTCACCTATTGCAGCTCCTGCGAATGGTGCAAAGTACTGAAGCGCAGCAGGATCACCGGCTGTCGCGACTACTACGGTAGTGTAGTCCATTGCACCGTACTGTCTTAAAACATTTACAAGACTCGCGACGGTTGAACCTTTCTGACCTATTGCAACATATATGCAGTAAACGGGTTTACCTGCCTCATAATTACCTCTCTGATTGATAATTGCATCAATTGCAATTGCGGTTTTTCCGGTCTGGCGATCTCCGATAATCAACTCTCTCTGTCCGCGGCCGATTGGAATCATTGAGTCAATTGCCTTTATGCCGGTTTGAAGCGGCTGATTTACAGGCTGACGGAAAATTACGCCAGGGGCCTTTCTCTCCAAAGGCATCTGACAAAGTTCTCCGGTTATTGCACCGCGTCCGTCAACGGGTTCTCCCAACGGGTTGATAACTCTTCCTAACAAACTCTCTCCCACACGGATAGAAGCAATACGTTTTGTACGCTTAACGGTAAATCCCTCCTTGATTTCATCTGTCGGTCCAAGTAAAACCGCACCGACATTATCAGCCTCAAGGTTCATAACAACCGCCATCTCCCCGTTCTCAAATTCCAATAGCTCATTTGCTTCCGCATTACGCAAGCCATAGATGCGGACAACACCGTCGCTGACCTGCAAGACAGTGCCCACCTCATCCATTTGCACTTGACTCTCAATACCTTCCAGCTGTTTGCGCAAAACTTCCGAAACCTCGCTTACATTAATATTATCTGCCATAATCTTCTGACATTTTTATGCGGACACATTAAACAATCCGCCTGTTCTTCTCAATAAATTGTTGTTTAAATTTTCTGATCTGAGTGGCAACACTGGCATCTAATCTATAATCATTGATGTCAAAAATAAAACCTCCCTCAATAGCCGGATCAACAACTCTTTCCAGCTCAATTGAACAATGCAACTTTTTAGATGTCGTATCTATAATCCTCTCTTCCATAGATTTTTCCAGCGGCACTGCAGTAATAATTTTTGCAATTCCGATGTGCCTGAAATTTCTATAAAGATTTGCATAGACCAACGCAATGGAGTACATATAACCCTCTCTCTTGCGCTCAACTACCAGGTCAAAAAACTTCTTAAGTTCCACGGATATTTTTCCTCCGGGGACATCTCCCCCGGCAGGCTTAAGTACATCTCCGGCTGCAGTGTGCAGAAGCGAAATTTTTTCTTTTGCAGGAAGCAAAGGGTTTTCTAACGTTGTACGCAGGTCCGGGTTGGAAGCAAAGGAATGCGCAACCAGAACAAGCTCTCTGTAAACTTGATCTTCAACGCCTTTCTCAAGCGCATAATCAAACAGCGCCTTTGCGTACCTAACCGATAATACACCTACATCCATTAGCTCTGAACCTCCGGTTTTTCATGATTTAGAACATCCGCAATCATACGGTCAACCATAGCCATCTGCTTATCCTTATCACTAAGCTGCTGTCTTAAAATCTTCTCTGCGATATCACAGGAAAGAGAGGCAACCTCGCGACGGATATCACGAATGGCTTCTTCCTTTTGAAGACGAATTTGTTCTTTTGCCGCATTAATCTCTTTTTGAGCTGCTTGAACAGCTTCATCCTTTGCTTCTGCAATTATCTTTTCTCTCTGATCAGACGCATCCCTCAAGACGCGCCCCTGCTCCTTGTTGGCGGCAGCTACTATAGAATCGCTCTCCTCCTTCACCTTGGAAATCTTAAGATCTGCTTCCCTGGCGCCCTGCAAAGACTGAGCTATATTCTCTCTTCTTTTCTCAACGGCCTTGACAATGTATGGAAAACCGAACTTTCCTACCACAACAAACACAATGATGAAAGATAGAAACATCCAAAAAAGAAGACCGCTATCAGGAACTAATAATGACATGATTTTTTTAAATTATGACACCGTCTTTAATTAAAGACGGCGTCTTTTTGTTATATAAAAAAAGACAACAAGCAGACAACGACCGCAAGCAACGCAACCCCCTCTACAAGAGCGGCCGCTAAAATCATATTGCTCCTGATATTACCGGTTTCCTGGGGTTGTCTTGCAATCGCATCCATTGCATTAGCTCCAATTCTGCCTATACCGATACCTGCTCCGACTGCTGCTATTCCAGCACCGATGGCTGCACCGGCTTTGCTCAATCCGACGCCGACAGCGTATTCCAAAATTACCATTAACATAATTTTTATATTTTTAAAAGTTTATATTTGTCTTTTGCGTATAAAATACTAATAATAACTATTTTACAACATTATTTTTTTTAGATCCCTCCTGGGCAAGACCTATAAACACCGCCGATAAAAGCGTAAATACATAAGCCTGTATAAAAGCCACAAGCAGTTCCAGTGCATTCATAAAAATGCTGAAACCGACGGAAACAACAGTAAGAGAACTTCCCAAAACAACACCTATGGAACATCCTATAAATATAAGGCACGTCAGCACCAATATTGCAAGGTGACCGCTTAACATGTTGGCGAACAGTCGGATCATCAGGGCAACAGGTTTTGTAAAAATCTCAAAAATCTCTATCATCGGCATGAGCGGAACCGGAAACTTCAACCACAACGGTAAGTCCGGCCAAAAAATATCCTTCCAATACCTCTTGGTCCCAAAAATATTTATGCAAAGGAAAGAACATACGGCAAGAAAGAAAGTAATTGTAATATTCCCGGTAACACTGACCCCGGCAGGAAATATCGGTATAAGGGACATTAAATTGTTGATCAGCACAAAGAAAAAGACAGTTAGAAGGTACGGTGAAAACGTCTTGTAATTTGGGCCCACGCTCGGCTTAATAACATCACACTCTATGGCCATCACAAGCATCTCCATACACTCGGAAAATTTTCCCGGCACGCTCTTGCCGTCTTTATGTTTTCTGTACCAACCGGCAACCGGCATAATTATCAAAAGCAAAATCGTGATATTGATAAACAGAGCAAGAACCACCTTGGTAATGGAGAAATCCAGCGGTCTAACAAACGTGCCGTCACTCATTTTCTCCATCATCTTTCCCTGGTGCGCACTACTCTGGGGAGCCGGATAAAAACCTTCATAAGTTCCTGTTTTATTCTCCGTTCCATCTTCATTTATGTATAACCTGCGAGACGAGAACACATGCCACCCGCTTGTCCTGCTATATAAAATAACGGGCAAATACAGGGAGATTTCCCTGCCATGAATCTTTGTGATTTCCCATCTGTAAGAATCCAAAATATGCCCGAAAATTATCCCCTTTACATCTATGTTCTTATCCTTATTCTTGTTCCCGACGAATTTTGAAGGAAAAACGGCGGCAGGACTAAAATGTGCAGTATGAACGGCAACCCCGGCAACTTGCCGTGGAGCAGAAATATCCGCAGCCTTTGCATTCACCGTCGCGATGCAAAAAAGACTCAATAATATGACAAGTGCTTTACGCATTTTTTTTGCTCTCCATTTTATCGGAGTGCTTTGCTCCGTTCTTAACCTTCCTTGCTTTTTTTTCCGCAGTCTCCTGCTTTTCCATATCCTCCCTCATCTTCTCATGCTCTTCATCTTTTTGCGCAACTACCTTAATCTCAGCCGTCAGCTCATTGCGGTGCTTCATAAAGAAAGTAGTGTCAAACGCCAGCCATATTACATAATAAATGACAAAAGTGATGAGAAACGGTTTAATAATACTATCGCTCCCGACAGTATACTTATGTCTGGTTGCCACGCAGTATGCAACTGCAAAAATCACAAGCAGAATAAATTTGATCATCTTCAGAAGCATGTATATCTGAGGCATTTGCTTAGGGTTGTTTTTTGACCTGCTCACTAAAATATTCATGCCCAGCTGACAGACAATAAAGAAACAGAAAACCAGCCATATAATACCCGGAAAGAAAAAGCTTGGCATTGCATACCTCAAAACCAAGTATGTAGACCCTCCTAGAACAACTGCAATTATTGCGTTGATTCCAAGGTATTTAACCTGCACCTTCTTATCTTTTGCCTCTGCGTGATCCATATATTCTATGATATGCAAACAATCACAATATCATTGCTAAGCTCAATAAAACCGGCTTCAATTTCCAAAATTTGTTTGCCCCCGCCATCACTATTGTCGCCGACAGGAACGTACTCAATAACTCCTTTCTTAAGGGAAGAAATTATTGGAGCGTGATGAGGCAAAATAGTAAAGGGTCCCACTGTTCCCGGCAATGTAACTTTTTCTATATCACCCTCAAACAGCGATTTCTCCGGAGAAATTATATTTAAATGCAACTGTGCCATTTTTAACAATAAACTATGACGATGTTATGCATTAGCCTGTTCCAAAATTTTCTTGCCCTTCTCCATAGCCTGCTCTATTGTGCCGACATTCATAAATGCCTGCTCCGGAAGTTCATCACACTCACCGTCCAAAATCATCTTAAATCCTTTGACGGTATCTTTGATATCCACCATTACACCCTTTATTCCGGTATATTGTTCTGCAACAGTAAACGGCTGTGACATAAATCTTTGCACTCTACGTGCTCTGTTGACCGTAAGTTTGTCTTCAGCAGAAAGTTCCTCCATTCCCAAAATTGAAATGATATCCTGCAGCTCTTTATTACGCTGAAGAATCTGCTTAACTCTCTGAGCAACTTCATAGTGTTCCTGTCCGACAATGTGAGGATCAAGAATTCTGGAAGTTGAAGCAAGAGGATCAACAGCCGGATAAATTCCAAGCGCCGTAATCTTTCTGTTTAATTCCGTTGTTGCATCCAAGTGTGAAAAAGTAGTTGCAGGAGCAGGATCCGTAAAATCATCTGCCGGAACATAAACAGCCTGTACAGAAGTAATTGAACCACTCTTGGTAGAAGTAATTCTTTCCTGCATAGCACCCATTTCCGTAGAAAGCGTAGGCTGATATCCTACCGCAGAAGGCATACGACCAAGCAATGCGGAAACCTCGCTGCCCGCTTGAGTAAAACGGAATATATTATCAATGAAAAGTAAAATATTATTTCCTGTCCCGTCTGCTGCGCCATCCCTAAATGACTCAGCTACAGTTAGTCCGGAAAGAGCAACAGAACTTCTTGCTCCGGGCGGCTCATTCATCTGTCCAAACACCAGGGTAGCCTGACTTTTTGCAACTTCATTATAATCAACAGTTGACAAGTCCCACCGTCCCTCTTCCAATCCTTTTTTAAACTTCTCTCCATATCTGATAACGCCGCTCTCCAACATATCTCTGAGCAAATCATTGCCTTCACGTGTACGCTCGCCTACGCCGGCAAAAACAGAGAAACCGTTATAACCTTTGGCAACGTTGTTAATCAGCTCCATAATAAGGACCGTCTTTCCTACGCCTGCACCTCCAAACAATCCGATCTTTCCTCCTTTGCAATAAGGCTCCATCAAATCTATTACCTTAATACCTGTCGGGAGCACCTCCTGAACAGTTGTAAGTTCCTCAAACTTAGGCGGAAGCCTGTGAATAGGATAAGAGTCCTTCATCTCCAGAGGCTTCATTCCGTCAATGGGATCTCCAACAACATTCATCAAACGCCCTCTTACCTGAGTACCTACAGGCATTGTGATAGGACCTCCCTTAGGATGCACCTTCATTCCTCTCTGCAAACCGTCCGTGCTATCCATAGCCACCGTTCTAACAGTGTCTTCTCCAATGTGTTGCTGAACCTCAACGGTCAGGATTTTTCCGTTAGGTCTTTTAATTTCCAAAGCATCATGGATTGCCGGCAATGAAACCTTCCCCTCCAGATTAAAGGAGACATCAACGACGGGTCCGATGATTTGTGAAATATGACCAGTCAATTCACTCATATATTTTTATTTTATTTCTCTACTCTAAAGTTCCCGATAGTTCAACCAGTGTCCTATCAAAAGGCGTGCAAACATACAAAAAACATACCCACTGTTGTACTCACTAGCGGAACAAATTTGATATAAAATTGGTACAAAAGTGGTATTACTCTCCGCTCCGAAAGGCCGGGAACAATGCTTAAAACCTTATTCTCAAATCAATACCTCCTTGAACAGACTTACCTTTCTGCATAAAACCCGTGCTACCGTTCACAGACGCGGCACTGCTGCTGTCAAAGTAGAAAACTGCATAGTCTTTATTAAGCAAATTACGTCCCCAAATGTCAATCTCTATAAGACGGCTTAGTTTGGCCACAATCCTTGCATTAAGAAGACCGTAAAACTTCTGATTAACATCATTTGCCTCAGTGAAAAAAGTGCGGCCGACTCCAGAATACTCAAGTTCCGCACGCAATCCCTTCAAGGAGATGCCGCTGTAAGAAGTTGCAGCACTGCCAAGAGGTATGTCATACAACAAGGCGGCGCTAAAAGTATTCTCGGGAGCAAACGGAACATGTTTTCCCTTATAATCAATTACTTGTAAAGTTGCCTTTCCGGTATTGTCATAAACCTTTTCATTGGAAATATACTTTTTGAACGTGGCGTGAGTATACCCGTAACTTACTGCAAAACTCAACTTGTCAATGATTTGTCCGCGGGCAGAAAATTCAACTCCGCAGCTGCGGCTCTTTCCCGCATTGGTTGTGTATCTTCCCAGCCCGCTATCCACAAACCTTGCAACTTGTTGATTCTTAACACGCATATAAAACGCGGCCATATCCACCTTTATGCCGGTGCCCGGAATTGTAAGATGCGCCCCGATTTCATAATTCCAAGAATATTCCGGCTTATATTTAATTGCAAGATTAACGGAGGAATCATTTTGGATATCCCCTTTGTTTAACATCATAGCGCTTTGTAAATAATCGGAAAGCATCTGAATATTATAACCTCCGCTTCTGTAGCCCCTGCTCACCTGAGCATAAACATTATCCGCTCCGTTAAACACGTAATCTATTGAAAACTTAGGCAATACGGGAAAATATCTGTTACCCGCATTACCAAAATATCTTGCCGCGTACGTCCCGCTTTTTATAACAACACCGTGCATTAAAGTATTATAATTCATAGCCGCCTGCGAGTCATAATCAATATTAATTTTCTCATAATCCATTCTTATCCCGACAGTTGCAGACAAACCCTCAGTGCCGAACAAATCTTTAAACACAGACTGATGATAGATTGCCGCACCAAAAGTAGGAGTGCTGAATTTGCCGGGAATTCTTAACAGACTGTCGGTGAGCTTAACAGAGACCGGAGACTGTGCCATTGCCGCATCCATTTGCTGCTGAATCAAAGAGATAAAATCTTTGCCAAAGTCCAGAGGCGCACTTGTTTTTTGCCACTGATAAAAAAAAGAAACACCGGAACTGCGCTGCCATTTTACATTTCCGCCCAATATATCCGGATTTATATTCTTAAATACAACCTCCTCGCTTACAGTATTTTGCTTCTGTTTCTGAAGCATGGCAAATCTGTCGGCAGCCGTGAAGTCCTGGTCCAAAGACATCCTGTCCCTCAAATGTTGCCAACCCGCAACGGATGTGATTTTCACATTGCCCGCAATGTATTCACCCTTTAATCCTACATTCAACAAATTGCGGTAATAGCCGCTGCCGAAATTATAATTTGGCAGGCTGTAACTTCCTGTATTCTTGTTATATGCTCCGTACGGATATCCGCCCATGTCCGTATATTCATAGCTTACATTAAGGTCATATTCGGACTTGGAATTTGGACGGAACATTGCATGAAGTCTTCCTCCCCCGTTTGTACCCTTATCAATATTTTTTCCGTTGTACTGATTATTATAAAAGCCTCCCTCATGATCCGCAAATCCTCCCGCAGAAAATGCAAACTTCTTGCTAATCCTGTGATAATGAGTGAGTGAAAAACGATAATTATTTTTTGTAGCAGCACTTAAAAATAAATCTGTGCCGGCATATTCAAACGGAGATTTTGTGTGAATGTCAATAATTCCTCCCATGGAATTCATACCGTAAAGAGTTCCCTGAGGACCGCGCAAAACATCCACCCTGTTGACATCGGAAAAATCAAAATCAAATGCGGACTTGTCATAATAGGGAAAGTCGTCTACATAGACCCCTACTGCAGAGGAATTTATACGGGAACCGATTCCTCTTATATAGATGGATGACGTTAGTTTTGAACCGTAATCCGGAACATATAAATTTGGAACGGAGCCTGTCAAACCCTTAACGGAAAAAACACGTTGGCTCTGCAACTCTTTGCATGTAAAATGATTGTATGAAACCGCCTGATTGCTTAAAGCACGTTCATCTCTTAATGATTTGGCATTAACTACCACAGAATCTAACTTCACCTGGGCACTGACAAACTGAACAGAAACAAATAATATCCCGACACAAATAAAAACCTTCTTCATCATATTTTAATAATTAGAAGTGCAAAGATAACCTTAATAAAAATAAGCCAAAGATTATTTGGAGAGTATTTATAATTGATTCTATTTTAAGGCATTATAAAGAACCTCTATTGGATGCAAAGCTCGTACTCCCGTTCCGTCAAGGATTTGCTCTCTGCAGCTGGTACCCGGAGCGGCAACAATGTACTTGCAAGTATTGCCCTCAGCTGTAGCATCTTGTTGCATTTTTTGAACCTTGCGGACAGCGGGAAAAAGAATCTCCTCACCAATTTCCATTGAGCTCTTATAGTGTTCCTTTTCATAACCGTATGAGCCCGCCATTCCGCAGCATCCGCTTGGAATTATATGAACATTATAGTTGACGGGAAGATTAAGCATTGCCTCGGTTAAAGCGGTGCCTATCAGTGATTTCTGATGACAATGTCCGTGAAGCCATATCTCTGCTTTTGAGATTGTAAAAGATTCATAAGATATTTTTCCCGCATTCACTTCCCTCATTATGAACTCATCAAACAGCAGGCAGTTTTTTGCAAGTTTTTTTGCCGCAACAGCCATATCTCCTCTCAACAAAGCGGGATATTCATCTCTAAAACTCAGAATACAAGACGGTTCTATGCCAATCAGAGGATGCTCCTCTGTGACAATATCTTTTAATACATCAACATTTTTAAAGGCAAATTTGCGGGCCAGCCTCAGCATTCCTTTTGACAAAGCAGTTCTTCCGCTCTCAAAATGCTTTGGTATAACAACCTCATAGCCAAGCTTGTTCAGCAACCTTACAAAAGTAGCTCCAAGCTCCGCTTCCATATAATTTGTAAACTCGTCTGCAAAAAGATAAACCTTCCCGTTATAATATTTTGTCGCGATAGATCCGTCTCTGCCCTCAAGTGCCTGAGGAACAGGATGCTGCATCTTTTTTACAACTGAACGCAAAGTATTCCTGCTCAATTTTGGAATACTTCTGTCGGGAGAAAAATTAATAACTTTCTTTATCAGACCGGAAGACAATTTCCAAGAGGCAAACACATTATAGATAATTGCAAATGGAGAGCCAAGTTTCTCTATCTGAGGCATGTGCGCAACAATATAGTTACGGAAAGGAACCCCTTTTGCATCAAATCTGTGCTGAAGAAA
>DAONEN010000025.1:0-28483 GCA_035403105.1 Candidatus Egerieousia sp.
ATTAATCCGGAGAAAAAAGTTTGGGCATGGATGGGATCTGTTGGTCCTATGACTGATGCAGCGGCAGATTCTATTTTTGCAAAGGCAAAAGATGCCGGCATTGACGCACTGATAATGGAAGTGCACGGAGGTAATCCAATTGGCATGTCAGACACAACGGATTTCACTGATTACGCGGCAATTGCAGCCACAAAGAAAGCTGCCGCACTTGCCAAAAAATACGGCATTGAACTGCACATTTGGATATGGATTATGAACCGCTGTGAAAAAAATTTGCAGGCGGCGCACAGAGATTGGTATCAGGTCAACGCAGAAGGAAAGTCCTGTCTGGACTACAATATGTATGGAGTGGATCACTACAGATGGTTATGTCCGTCTCAGCCTCAAGTGCTTGAATATCTTAAAGCTAGAATAAATGAAATTGCAGAGATAGACGGAGTTGCAGGAATAAATTTGGATTTTATAAGATACCCGGATGCGATACTTCCGGCCGGATTGTGGGACCTGAGAAAAGTGCATCAGGACAAAGTTTATCCTCAGTGGGATCATTGCTATTGCCCATACTGCAGAGAGCAGTACAAAAAGAAGAGAGGTATAGACCCTATTGATATTCAGAACCCTACAGAAGACAAGCATTGGATGGAATACCGTTATGATGCAGTTGTAAAAATTGCAAACGCTCTTGCGGATGTGATTCACAAGCACCATAAAATTGCAAGCGCGGATGTGTTCCCTTCTCCAGATGTTGCCCGCAAACTTGTAAGACAAGACTGGACAAAATTCACCCACTTGGACATTGTTTTTCCAATGATCTATTACCAATTCTACAATGAACAGGCAGAGTGGATTATAACTGAGACAAAAAAGGGAGTGAAGGGACTTAAAAAGAGCGGTTCAAATGCATATCTTTGCAGCGGCATATATGCGGATGAAGAATCGGCTTCATACTTAAGCACTATATTTGACTATGTCAAAGGCGCAGGTTCAGAGGGAATTAGCATTTATGACCTTGGAAGCGCTATTAAAACTCCAGGATATTGGGAAGCCTTAAAAGCTGCAATAATTAAATTTAAAGAATAACCGATACTGTTTAAAAATAAGCCAATAACTGCACTAATAATAAGATCATGACAAAGAAAACAAAAGGTATAGTTGCTCTAGCGGCCGTGTGCATCCTTGCCCTTGCTGCAGTTGCAATAATCATTATCGTTGCCAAAAAGAGAGAGAACAATCATGTATATTCCGTATACATAGGGGCTTACGGAGACAAAGCCGTAAAATACAGTTTCAACTGCAGGACTCTTGAGATGTCAAAACTTGCAGATTACAATGATGCAAACCCGTCATTTATTACTCTTTCTCCCGACAGTAAATTCTTATTTGCGGTAAGCGAAAATGCCGCAAAATCAGGAGTCAGTTCATTTAGAAACACATTCACTCCTTCAAAGATAAACCGCAGAAAAGATCTTGGCGTGGATCCTTGTTACATAACATATTATAAGAATTATCTTATGACGGCCAATTATGGCGGAGGCAGCATCTCTTTATTTCCTGTAGATACCAACGGCAACATAAAGCAATGCTCTCAAATTATTAAATTTCTGGGGAGCGGACCAAACATTGCAAGACAGGCAAGCTCACATATTCACACTGTAAGAGTCATCAAGGGGAGGGACACAGGAAATGACTACGTTATGGCAACAGATTTGGGCTGCGATAAATTATATTTCTTCAGATTTGGCAATGATTCTTTAAAGAGAAAAAACATGAAATTATATTGGTGTGATACTGCATCCTACTCGGTACCCGCCGGATACGGTCCAAGGCATGTAGAATTCAGCAACAACGGACAATACATGTACTTGCTTTGCGAGCTTAGCGGAAGAATACTTGTTTACAATATAAATGAAAAAGGAAAAAATCTAATACTTAATCAGATACAGGACACATTATCTGACCGCATGAATGCAGCCGCAAGCGCAGATATTCATATTCACCCCAACGGAAGGTTTCTATATGCATCATGCAGAAAAGTAAGAGACGGTATCTCCATTTTCCAAGTTCATTCAGACGGAACGCTCTCAAAAATAGGGTACCAAATTACCGGCGAAGGACCAAGAAATTTTGCTATAACTCCGGACGGAGACTTTATGCTTGTAGCATGCCAGCAAGACCATAAAGTGCAAATATTCAGAATTAACAAGAAGACGGGATTCCTGACCAACACAGACAAAACCCTTAAACTGAATGATTTAGAGCCTGTTTGTATTTTAATCAGATAGCGCGTAATCTACGCACTTGTTAATAAAGTGAGTAAAAGGTCTTGTCTCCTTAAGCAGAGCCGCCACCCTTTTTGCAAGCTTATCATCTTTAAACAGAAAATTCTCCGTCATTTGATAGCCCAAGGATATTTGCTTAAGTTTCAACAACTTCTGCCACTCCGGATTCTTAACGTCTTCAAATCCGCGCGGCAGTTTTTTGTAAGCGTCTCCGTCAAAAAGAGTAAAATGTTTTGCCTCCTTTATTGCTTTTACAAGCTCCCCTCCGTTAACGGATATTTCATCTCTGATACTGGCTATCACCTTAGATTCAGGCATATACAAGCCAATATAAAGCATGCTTCCTTCAAAATAATTTTTTACTGCCGGGGGCTGCATGTGAAAATAATATCCGGCATAAGGACCCTTCTTGCCCCCCTTTGTAATATAAAGTCCAATGTGATTCTTATAAGGGGTTTTATCCTTGCTAAAGCGCACATCCCTATAAATACGGTAAGTACACTCCTTTACGGTTAATCTGTCGGGATCAATATAAGGGTCAAACTTCCCAATCTCTATAATCAGCTGCTGTGCAAATTCATTAAATTTTGCCTGGCACTCAATGTACTCTTGTTTATGAGCAGTGAACCACTCTTTGTTGTTGTTGCTGCATAAATGTTTGAAAAAATCATAAACATCCAGCATTGTTTTTTGACTCCCGACAGCTGTATTTTTCATGGTATTTAAGATTAGTATTCAAATTCAAAAAAGAGCGCTACAAAACGTCTGTCAAAGGTACAAATTTTGGCTGTTTGTAGATTCATAGATAAAATTACACCGTTGGTGGGCATTCTATCCTTATTGGTCTAATTTTAAGGGATTTCAGTCATTTTTGCACCAAATTTGCCTCTGCTTTCAAAGAAAAAATAAACCGGCTATGAAGGTTATCAAAAATATCATGAAAAAGATTTCAAAGGCAATCATAATTATTGCCTCAATTCTGGTTGGAACGGACGCCGCTTATACGGCGAATGCAGCACAGATTCCTGCAACCCAAAACAAAGACACGTTGAGCGTTGGAAAAACATGGACGCTTAAACAGTGTACGGACTACGCATTGGAGAACAATGTTGCGCTTGAGCAAAGCAAGATTGATGCAGATAATGCGGCTATTGATGTCAAGACAGCAAAGGCGGCAAAGTATCCTTCCGTATCCGCCTCCGCAGGTCAAAGTTACAGCGGACATTACTTTAACAACGGAACATCAGAAAAAAACTCTTACTCAGGAGATTACGGAGTCTCAGCCAACTTAACATTGTACAAGGGAGGATATCTGAACAACATGGTAAAAGAGAGGAGTGTAACACAGCAAATTCAAGATTTGACATACACAAAAAACATACTGGACCTTAAAGTTGCCGTTGCTCAATATTATGTACAAGTGCTTTACGATATGGAAAATATAAAAATCAGACAAGAGTCACTTGCCTCATCTAAAGCACAGTGGGAGAGAGGGAAAGAGTTTCTTAAAGCGGGCAACATGTCAAAGGCGGATTGCGCAAAGCTGGAGGCACAGTACAATGCAGATAATTATCAGCTGGTTGCGGCGCAGAGCACTTATGACAGCGATATGATAAATCTTAAAAACGCACTTAAGCTGGAGAGAGAAGAGATGGGCATTGTCACACCGGAAATATCTGAGAACAAAGTACTTGAGATTATTCCAGACCGCGGGATCGTCTTTGCAAAGGCAATGAATTTAAGACCGGAAATTGAGATTAGCCAGCTGTACATTAAGAACAGTGAACTTGATCTGGCTAGCGCAAAATACACCCCTACCGTATCTCTTAATGCAAGCAGCGGAACAAATAACATAAGCGGCACAGGCACAAATTACGGCAAACAGATTAAGAATAATTGGACCAATACCGTTGGTGTCACCCTATCTATCCCAATCTACAGCAACCGCACGTACAAGAGCGCTACAGAGAAAGCAAAGAACAATATCAGTTATTACAAACTTGCTGCAGAACAGACGGAAAATGATATGTACAAAACAATAGACAATTTATACCTGAACGCTAAAAACACTCAGCAAGAGTATATTAGCGCAAAGGAATCATGCAGAAGCGCAAAAGAAAGTTATGATCTTGTATGCGAGCAGTTTAATCTTGGAATGAAAAACCTTGTTGAGCTGGAACAGGAAAAGAGTACATATCTTTCTGCAGAGCAGCAAGTTGCACAAACAAAATACATGGCGCTTTACAACCTTCAAGTGTTAAAGTTCTATACAGGAGAGGATATTGACATTTAAAAATAAATTCTTCAACAAGGTATTGCACAAATTCTTTTTGAAATTAACAAAATCTGTCGTGATAAGAAAATTAAAAAAATAATAATATGAACAATAAGAAAAAAATAATTTTGTGGAGCGTAACAGCTGTTATAGTGATAGTTGCGTGCGTGCTTATTTTTGGAAAGAAAAGTTCTAAGAGCGTTATGACGTTTAAGATGGAGACTGTTAAACGCGGAAATGTAAATAATACCGTTACCGCAACGGGTACCATAGAGCCTGTTGTAAAGGTGGAGGTTGGTACTCAGGTCTCCGGTATTGTGAAAAAACTTTACGTAGATTACAATAGCGTCGTTAAAAAGGGACAAGTAATTGCGGAGCTGGATAAAACAACTTTAATGGCTGATTATGAGAGTCAAAAGAGCAGCTATGCAAAGGCTCAAAGTGATTATTCGTATCAACTTAAAAATTACAACAGAGAAAAAATGCTGCATGACAAAGGACTTGTGGCAGACAGCGAATATGAATCAGCCCTTGACAGTTATCAAAGTTCCAAAAACACTCTGGCAATGTCCAGGCAGAGCATGGAGAAGGCAAGAACAAACCTGTCCTATGCAACAATTACCTCACCTATTGACGGAGTTGTATTGAGCAAGAGTGTTGAGGAAGGTCAGACTGTTGCCGCAAGCTTCAGTACTCCAACACTTTTCTATATTGCACAAGATCTTACGCAAATGAGAGTTATAGCTAATGTTGACGAAGCTGACATTGGTAATGTTAAGGATGGACAGAGAGTTGAGTTTACAGTAGATGCTTATGTTGAAGAGATCTTCAAAGGCACAGTTACACAGGTAAGACAGAATGCTACCACTACCAACAACGTAGTCACGTATGAAGTTGTTGTTTCTGCTCCAAATCCCGATTTAAAATTAAAGCCGGGTCTGACGGCAAACATAACAATCTATACGGCGGAGAAAAACAATGTACTTACCGTAAAGCCTAAGGCGTTAAAATTTGATCCTCAGCTATATGCAAAGAAAGGCGGATATTCAATCAGCAAAGAATCTCAGCAGTATCTTGGTAACCCTACTGTCGGTGAAGAGGGAAAAGGAATACTTTGGACGCTTAATAATAAGACATTTACAGCTATTCCTGTGGAAACTGGAACAAAGAGCAAGACTGCAGTTGAGATTACAGGCGGAATACAGGAAGGAACAAAGGTTGTTGTGGAGATAAGCATGTCATCAACCGGAGATGCCGCATTGAGTGATTCAAGTTCAAGTAACCAAAGTTCTCCTTTCATGCCTAAGCGTCGAGGGGAGAATGATAAGAAGAACGGCAGCAACGGCGGCAGAAATAGCTCAGGGCCAAAATAAAACTGTCGGGATAAAAAAAATAATAATTAGATAATACAATGGATACCAATAATATAACAAGTACTGGAGAGAAGAGGGTTGTTATTGACCTGCAGGACATCAAGAGGAATTTCCTAGTGGGTAATGAGATTGTGCATGCGTTAAGAGGAGTAAGTTTTAAGGTATATGAGGGTGAGTTTGTGACAATTATGGGAAAGTCCGGCAGCGGCAAATCTACGCTTTTGAATACTCTTGGATGTTTGGATACGTCCTCCAGCGGTGAGTACTATTTGGATGGCGTTTCCGTCAGAACAATGAGCAAGCCGGAGAGGGCAATGCTGAGAAACAAAAAGATTGGATTTGTATTTCAATCATATAATTTGCTTGCAAAAACTACCGCGCTGGAAAATGTAGAACTGCCACTGATGTACAACTCCTCATATTCATCCGCGCAGCGCAAACAAGCTGCCATTGAAGCACTTGCTGCAGTTGGACTGGAGGACAGAATGTATCATAAAAGCAATCAGATGTCCGGAGGACAAATGCAGAGAGTTGCAATTGCCCGCGCGCTTGTGAATAATCCGGCGGTTATTCTGGCGGACGAGGCAACAGGAAATTTGGACACAAGAACCTCCTATGAAATTTTGGTTCTGTTCCAAAAGCTTCATGCAGAGGGGAAAACAATAATATTTGTGACACACAATCCGGATATTGCAATGTTTAGCGGACGTAATATCACATTGAGGGACGGAAAAATTAAAGAAGATACAGTGCACAACAATATTCAGTCAGCCAAGAGTGCGCTGGAAGCTCTTCCAAAAAATGAAGATGAATAAAATAGGAAAGATAAATTATGAACTGGGAAAATTTATTTAAAATAGCTCTTAAATCCATAGCCAGCAATAAGTTGCGTACATTCCTTACCATGCTTGGCATTGTGATTGGCGTTGGTTCTGTCATTACCATGCTCGCGATAGGACAAGGTTCCAAAAAGAGCATTCAGAGCCAAATCTCAAAGATGGGCAGCAACATGATTATGATTATGCCTGGGACAGACATAAGGGGCGGTGTAAGACAAGAAGCCTCTTCTATGCAGACTCTTAAACTTGCAGATTATGAAAATCTAAAGGATGAAAGCGAGTACCTTTCTGCAATTAGCCCTAATGTATCTTCCAGCTGCCAGGCAATTTTTGGAGGCAATAACTACCACACAACAGTGAGCGGAGTATCACAAGATTATCTTTCAATCAGACAGTTAGAAGTACAAGACGGGGAAATGTTTGATGATACGGATATTAAGACAAGTGCAAAAGTTTGCATAATTGGCAAGACTGTCATAGACAATCTATTTACAAACGGAGAGGATCCAATAGGAAAAGTTATAAGATTCGGCAATATTCCAATGACTGTTATAGGTATCTTAAAATCAAAAGGATACAACTCCATGGGGCAAGATCAGGATGATGTTGTTCTCTCCCCCTACACTACAGTAATGAAGAGAATGCTTTCAGTTACATACCTTCATATGATCTATGCATCGGCTGTATCAGAGGACCTTACTGACCCGGCTATTGCTGAGGTGAAAAATATCTTGAGAGATGACCACAAGATTCAGGCAAACCAAAATGATGATTTTACCGTCAGAAGCCAGGAGGAGCTGAGCTCTATGATGACATCAACAACTAATTTAATGACCATTCTACTAGCTTGCGTAGCAGGCATTTCCCTTGTAGTTGGCGGCATTGGAATTATGAACATTATGTTTGTAAGCGTAACGGAACGTACTAAAGAGATAGGACTTAGGATGAGCGTTGGAGCAAGAGGCGTAGATATTCTAACTCAATTCTTAATTGAGGCAATCATGATAAGCATAACAGGCGGCGTAATTGGCGTGCTGCTTGGCGTATGCTCGTCATACGCGGTTAAAATCTTTGCAAATTGGCCTATTGCAATTCAGCCTCTTAGTGTTATTCTTAGTTTTGCAGTATGTACAATCACAGGTATCTTCTTTGGATGGTATCCTGCAAAGAAAGCCGCAAACCTAGACCCAATAGAAGCCATCAGATATGAATAATTTTGAGATATATTTGCGCTATGATAAATTCTGATACACCGGCAATCATTCCGGAACATAAAAAAAGAAAATGGGTATCTATTCTCATCCAGGTACTTGCATGGCTTATAGTGTTTGCTTTCCCATTACTTTTTGTGGAAAGAAATTCAGCTGAAACATTTAGCCTTACGGAATACCTTAAACATTCAAGCATACCCGTCTCTTTTGTAATAGCATTTTACATAAACTCGCTGTGGCTAATTCCAAAAGTTTTATTCAGAAAAAAGACAATGTCTTTTATTCTATTAAACATCCTGCTGATTACCGTTTTAACATTTGGAATTACAAAATGGAATAAGAAATACATGAAAGGGCCGGAACAAAAAAATCCCAATACGGAGATGGTTGCAAATCAAAAAATGCAGGCTCCGGATGGAAGACAAGAGTTTAGGCCGCAGCCCCAAATGGATTCTCCGCAGGGTCCGCAGGGCAGTATGCATCACAGAAGGTCGAAAAAAATGTTCTGGATTAGAGATGTAATGTCCTTGTTCTTTATCATTGGACTTGCGTGTACAATTAAACTTACAGAGAGGTATGACCGAACAGAAAAATCTTTGCAGGAGGCGGAAGAGGAAAAGGCAAAGGCGGAGCTGGACAACCTTAAAAATCAGCTAAATCCGCACTTCATGCTAAACACTCTTAATAACATTTACGCACTGATTGCAATAGACCAGGATAAAGCACAGGAGGCGGTACACCAGCTGAGCAAATTGCTGCGCCATGTCCTATATGAAAATCAGGAGCAATTTGTGCTGGTTCAGAGTGAAATAGATTTTTTAAAGAACTATATTGAACTAATGAAAATCAGACTGGCAAGCAACTGCAAGGTTACTTTTAATGCTGACATTCCAGCTAATAGCAAATTAAAAATCGCACCGCTTTTGCTAATCTCACTTGTAGAGAATTCTTTTAAGCATGGCGTTTCTCCTACTAGAGAGAGTTACATATTCATAAATATTACAGAAATAGTGTCTGATATGAAGCAAAAATTATCCTGTCTGATAGAGAACTCCTACTACCCTAAAGATGAGAGGGATAAGAGCGGCTCAGGCATTGGATTAAAACAAGTTCAGATAAGACTGGATTTGCTTTATAAAGGCCATTACACATGGAACAAAGGAATAGTCGATGTGGAGGGTAAAGGAAAAATGTACCGCTCCGTTCTTGAACTAGACAAGTTTTAAACGGTCATTTTAACTGTGCCGAAATGGTAAAATGCCTGTTTTTTAGTTAAATTTGCGTAACCAATTCAAATCATTCATTAACAGAATTATGACTCAGGTAAAGTGTGCTGTTGTAGATGATGAACCTCTTGCAGTTGAACTGCTTAAGAGCTATATCAAAAAGACAGATTTCTTAAAACTGTCGGGAGCTTTTACAAATGCTGTTGATGCGTTGGCCGAGATAAAAAAAGGCAACATAGACCTGATTTTTATGGATGTTCAAATGCCGGAACTTAATGGCTTGGAACTCAGCAAAATAATCAGAGAGCAAAATAATGATCCTCTAAAGTTTACTTTACCTCTAATCATTTTTACTACAGCCTTTGAGCAATATGCAATAAAGGGGTATAAAGTTAACGCCATTGGATATTTGCTAAAACCAATATCATACAAGGAGTTTTTGGATGCAGCGGAAAAAGCGCATAAAATCATCAATACACTTTTGGCTCCGGCGGCAGTGGCACAAGAACAAGCTGATTTTCTTTTTGTTAAGAGTGAATACAAGGTAATTAAAATCAACCTCGCAGACATTGTTTACATAGAAGGACTTAAAGATTATATTAAGATTTACACACAACAGGAGAAGTACCCTATCCTTACTTTGATGGGAATGAAAGAAGTTGATGACAAGCTTCCAAGCCCTAAATTCTTGCGGGTTCACCGTTCTTTTATTGTTGGACTTAATTACATTCAATCATTTGAAAAAGGGAAAATAGTACTAAAGAAAACAGAAATTGGAGAGGACATAACTATACCAATCGGAGAGAGTTACAAAGACGCTGTACAATCGCTGATAAAAAAATAGAGAGTGGGAAGAGGCGATATAAAAAACTTACAATGGAAAAGGATAATAAGACACAAAACAACAACTCACCTCAGCGCGTAGCTGTAATCACAGGCGCAACCGGAGAAATTGGGGCAGAAGTTTGCAAATATCTGGTCATCAATGGATACAAAGTGTATGCACTCTGCCGCAATACGCAAAAAGCAGAAGCGCTAAAAGGAGAGTGCGCCAAAATCTGTCGGGAGAAAAATATTAATCCTGCACCAAACTTTCACATAGTGCCAGCAGACCTAGAAGATTTTGAAAGCGTAGATAATGCCATAAAATACATTATAAAGGTTCTGGAGAAAAAGGAGTGGGAGGAGACTTCTATAGATTTGCTAATAAATAATGCCGGAGTCATTGCGCCAACAATGAAGCTCACAAAGGATTTGCAAGAGACAATGCTTCAGGTTAACTACTTGGCCCCTAGAAGAATAGCCACATCGCTCCTGCCATATATGAATGAAGAAAACGGCAAAATAATAAATACGGTTTCAGTTACAATCAATTGGTGGCCTCTGGATGACGATGACAGAAAATTCAGCAACTTAAAAAATTATAGCAGGTCAAAACTTTGCCTGGCACTATTTACCATTGCTATAAACCGCAAGCTGCTTAAACAACACTCAAGGGTAAGAGCCATTGCGGCTGACCCGGGAGTTGTAAATACTAAAATGATTACCATGCACAAGTGGTATGACTCCTTGGCAGACAAACTGTTCCGTCCTTTTATAAAAAGTCCGGCAAGAGGCGCAAAAGCTATTATCAACGCCATAAATTGCACTGAAAAGGGAGAAACACGTTTGTGCAAAGAGAGGAAAATTGTTACTTTTAAGAGCGGCATTTATAAAGAGCTGGACAAAAATAAAGAGAAATTTAAAATCAAATAGATATGTCAGTTTGGAGCAAACTGGGGCAAATTCCAAAAATCATTATTCTGGTTGTAGCAATACTTCTTGCTATAGCCGTACTGCTAGGCATATTCAGCGGCCCCATTGCAAAGTACTACATTGAGAACCATGATAAAGAGCTAATAGGCAGAAAGGTGCGCATAGAAAAATTAGTCATCAACCCCGTTTTTGGTACGGTTAAAGCGCGTAACTTAAACATATATGAGAAAGATGACAATGCCCATTTCCTTGCATTCAGAAATCTGAAAGTTAAAATGAGCGTAGTAAAATTAATTTCCAAGAATTTTAATATCAACAGAATAGAGTTTGATTCTCTGGATGTGAATATTCTTCAGAACGAGAAAAAGTTCAACTTTGATGATATTCTTGCAAAATTCAAGTCAGATTCCACAAAGAAAGACGCTGCTGCAAAACCCTGGATTCTAGACATTAACAACATTACAATACTAAAGAGTCACATCAACTACAAAGATTTGCAAGTTGGAAGCAAATGGGGATTTAATAAAATCAACATTAAAATTCCGCGCGTATATTTTGCCGGCAAGAACACTGATGCCGGTATAAATCTGAACTTTGCAGAAGGCGGCTCGCTCTCCGCAAAACTTGCATACAACATGGAAAGCAGCATGTATGACTTGAGTCTGATAATACGCAAATTCACGTTAGAAGGAGTTCTGCCTTACGTTCAGCAATCTGCGAACGCAGATAAAATGAGTGGCCTTCTCTCCATTAACATGCACGTAAAGGGGAGCCAGGAACATATCATGGAGGCGGACATAAAAGGACGCGCCTCTGTAAACAACTTCTCATTATCATCTGATAAAGAAGGACTTATTATAGCTCTCGACAGCGCCTCTACAAATATTGAGGACCTGGATTTAAAAAAGAACGTTGGCAACTTTGATTACATACGCTTATACAATCCAAGAACTCAGTATGTTATGCACAAAGACAGCACCAACAACTTTACCTATCTGATGAAAAAATCTTCTAAAGCTTCTTCATCAAAAAGTTCATCTTCTTCCAAATCAATGAGAATAAGCATAAAACAGATGCGCATATATGACGGCAACGTAATCTATAAAGATGAAGCGCTTCCCGGAGGGTTTGACTACGCTCTAAGTGAGATTAACGTGATGGCAGATAACCTTAATCCGGATGCATCCAACCGTATCAAAGGCAGTGCAGTTCTTGGCAAAGCGGGCAAAGTCAATTTTGACTGGGCCGGCAATTTTGAGAACATGCGCAATATGGATTTACGCCTGACACTCAAGAATATAGACTTTACTGACTTCACGCCGTATTCCAAACATTTTGTGGGCAACAAGCTGGAAGGAGGAGTTCTCCAGTTTATCAGCCGCAATGTTATAAAGGATAACAAACTTGTCGGTGACAACAAATTGGAAATCTTTAAACCAAAAGTGAGCAAGAGGGTAAATAACCATCCGGTATATAACCTTCCTGTACGCCTTGGAGTTTATGTGCTTACAGACCGCAAAGGGTTGATGTCCATAGATTTGCCTGTAACAGGAGATCTGGATAATCCCAAGTTTTCTTATAGAAAAATTATTTTCAAAACCATAGGAAACGTGCTGGTTAAAGTTGCGGTTGCGCCATTCTCAGCAATAGGAAGTCTGTTTGGCGCGGGCAAGGAAAACATTGACCATGTAGAATTTGATGCAGGATTAAGTGACTTTAACACAAAAGAATACACCACCTTTAAGCAGATTGTGGAAATAGCTGGCCACAAGCCGGAGATGAATGTAAAGTTTGACCAGGAGGTAAATATGAGTGAAGTTAAAAAGGAATTTACGGTATTCATGCTAAAAAGAGATTTCTACAACTCCCGCCACTCAGCGCATAAAGATACTCTTACACCTCAGACGTTATTTGCAACAGACAGATTTTCCGACATTGACATAGAGTCAAAACAGGTTGGACAATTCGCAGATTCTCTAATGCTTACAAGAGGACTGATCCCTTCTTTGCAGGAGGGCAATATGTATGGTGCGGAAGAAAAAGCCATCAAATTATACGGTTCCAACTGCGAACAGAAAATTCTGGAATTTGCTCAGAAACGCAATGAGAACCTCGGCAATTATATGACCAGAATGAACATAGGCTCAGGCAGATACAGCATCACTACCGTTCCGGCAGATTCCATGCGCGTTTACAAAGGAAAGCACATGTACAAGGTATCCGTAAGTATGCAAGGCGGAGACTAGCATACCAACAATTTATGGCCATTTTGCAAAAGCTGCTTAGCACATGTTATATAACATATAAGGCTTGCCGGCCTGCTCTTATTGTATCCAAGAGGCATCACTTATGTAATACCTGTATTTATAACCCAAAATAGTACTATGAGAATCAAAGGGGTTGTCAAATGTAAAAACGGTATAATCAACTTCATAAGAAGGATCACCCACTGCTCCTTGAATGTGAGTCAGCGTCATCGTTTGAAAATCAGGAGATGAAATACAATTATCACCAATACATTTGTACAATTTGCCATCTTGCGGTGATCTAGTGTCTATTGTTTTACTAATAGTAAAATATGGGTATCCGTCCTCCTCCCCCTCCTGAGTATATTCACTTATTCCAAGAACATTTATCTCCTCCCAAACCGTGCACTGGGCTGTTGCCTGGTGAACCGTTCCAACATCATCTGTCACACTTGCATAAACTGTATAAACACCATTAGCATAAGTTGACGCATCTGTGTACAATTTACCGGAGGATGTAATAGGCAGCTGAAACATATGACTTGTATTCCATGTAATTGCAGCCTTTGAATCCGTTTGGCACTTAACATAATGCTCATAAGCAATATCAGAATAAGTGTTTCCTGTTGCTTTTGTGACAAAAGCATTTGCAAGCAAATTTATATTGCTCTCTGCAATTTTAATTGCAGGCAAAACTTTAATACTCTTTGTATAACTCTTACTTGGAAAATCCACGAAACTCACTTTTATGGCGTGGGTTGGAACGGAAGAAGTTGACTCCGCCGTACCGCGCACCGTGCATCCCAAAGTAGTATTAGAAAAAACAAAAAAAGACCCGTCGCGAGTTTGATCTGCATATTCCCATTTTAGCTTAAGCCCGCTGGCTCTCGACGGTGAAATACTATACCCTATCGCAGTATTAAAGCCTAAGTAAACATTTAAAATTGAAGATGTTGTAAACACAACCTTTAACTCCTCCACATTAATTGCATAAGAAGAAGTTGCGGTTCCCAGCTTTGCCGTCAGTACGGCAGTCCCGGGCTTTAGCGCTTTTACAGTCACACCACCGGATGCCGATGAAATAACGGAAACCACTGATGCATTGCTGCTTGTAACAACTGGCACTGCGGCAGCAGGGGTTATTTGCGCCCATGTAATAGTTGAAGTCTCCCCATCATACATGCTTCCCTGTCCGGCAGGAAAGGAAATCTCACCGGCCACAACTGACACAGATGCAGACGCACTTATGTTTCCTCCATCACAGCTGGTAGCAGTTATTGTACAATTACCTATTCCTCTGGAAGTTACATTACCATTTTGATCAACGGTTGCTATTGAAATATTAGATGAGCTCCATATCAAAGATCTATCAGAAGCTGTAAGAGGCATAATAGATGCAGTGAGTTTTAAAGTTTCCCCAAAACCGGCGAATTCAAGTTTTGAGGGAGACAATGAGACAGATGTTACTAAGTCTGTAAGCAATTCTGTATCAACTCTCCATGTATTCTCATCAACTGAACCTTCTCCGGCAAAAAAAACAGTAATTGTATGTTGCGTATTTCTTTCAACATCAAAATTTGTGGTCATGTCTTTTCCAAGATAGAATCTATAAAGCAGATTACCAGAATGTTTTGAAGATGCATAACTTGCATTAAGCTGGATATAACTGCAAATGTTTGAGTACGCACTTCCGTAAGGCCACACTTTTTGAGTTTGGTCCGTATTTGAAGGCAACAGCGTACCCTGCATATTTTCAAACATATAAAAAGTTATACCGCCGGAGAAAAAATCTGCAAGATCACTGCCGGAAATTAGGTCACCCTCCATCACCTCAGAAGCAGAAGCAGCTTTGCTTATCTTAAAAAGTTTCACACTTTTTGGAACGTTTTTAAGTGTTGCGCTGCTAATACCAATTGTGACACCGGAGTTTAAAGAACTCTTGTCACCTTTAAGAATAACTTTTGCTATTCCTCTTGTTAAAGTAATTGGGACGGAAATGCCGTCAGATAAGACAATTGGGCCTGCTTTTCCGGACATGATAACACCACCGGAAGCATCGGCAAGTGCGGAAGCCGACGATACGTTGAAAGTGCTGTTCAATATTTCAGACGTGTCTTTTAAAATCATCTCTTTGCCCGCATTTGCAATTGCATAGATGTTATAGACTGCACCTTTCTGAATTGGAACAGATAGGGAAAGAGTTCCTGTGAGATATTGGTTCTTAACTACTTGTCCTTGAGTATTACAAACATAGACATTTACATTTGATACCTGAGTCGGACTTACGCTAAGCACTTTAGTCCATGCAGCCTGCGGAAGAAAAAATGAAACATTTACAACTGCATTATTATCATCAGTCCTTTTAATAGACTCATTATCTGATTCTTTTGTACATCCGGAAACTGCTGCAGCTATCAGTGCCAGACCAATCGCAATTGCAAAAACAATTACAATAGTAACATTATATAATTTATTTTTCATAGTTTAATTTTTAAAAATCAATTGTTATAGGCGCCATAATTATCCAGTCACCAATTTTTACCGTTGCTAAAAGAGAGCTCATATCTATAAGTATATCAATATCTTTTAGACTAACTGCCTCCATATCGTAATTTGAATCTTTAAGATATTTGCCCAGTTCAAAAGTTCCAATCTCTCTCCTACTCATTTCTTTTTCTCCCGACAGCGAGTATATATTCATATATATTCCGTTCAAACTGCTTTGCCTCAACATTCTAAATGATAAACAATTGCCATCGTCATTCAAACGGCTTGCACAGTTTGGCATACTCATTTGATATTGTGATTGTATAGTATTTACGCTGATGACAGATAATTTTTCCAGGCACTTTCCATTAACAAAAAAACCACCGGAAGGAGATACAAGTTCAGTCCCTGCACCGTCGCCCTCCTCAACTCCCGAAAACCTTACATTAATAGTTGCGAACTCCTTATTTGGAAGAACTTGCAAAATCACAGATTCTCCTCTGACGGGCCCCTCATACTTAAAAAAGAAAAGGGAATCGGCGCTTAAGGCGCCAGCCTTTTCTATTATAGTAGATGGAGAAAAGCGTTCCGTGCAAACGGACGCATCGCTCAAATTACACCACACATAGCAATATATATCCCCTTTCTTAACACTCAGTACATCAGGCACTTTAAAGCTCTTTCTCCCCACTGTATCTTTATAAAGCAAATCCCCTTCAGAATCAAATAGCCATAATTGAACATTTCTCACATTGCCGTCTATCTTGCTAAAATCTATCGTGAGCTCACACGGACACTCTTCCCTGCTCTCCATAATGGTATTGCAGCCGGTTGCCGCCGTAAATAAAAATACGACAGCAACAACGACAACAATATGACAAAAGCAATGTATAGTCTTCATTTTAAATGATATCCTACTTCTAGAAACTAAAAATTCACAGAGGAATCAGGCACGGTTGCCCAGTTGCTGACCGTAATATCTGTGGTCAGTGTTCCTCTTGTAATTGGTTCATCGGGGGTTGTAGAACCGGGACCGCTAATAGCAACGCTGACTGAATAAGATGTATTTCTCTTTACTCCTACGTGCCCGTTTGCGCTAACCCATCCATATCCTTCCCTGTTTATATCAACCGGATAATAGTAAACTTTTCCTGCCAGCGTTGCCTGAATCACCATTCTTGTAAATCTTTCAGACGTTGTCTCCGCTGCAAGCATATTTTCATAACAATAGAAATAATGCGCAGTTGTAACTGCAGCTTCACCAATAGTTCCAGCAACATCATCATATAGCATTCCGCTCATTGCACATCCGTTACAATCAGTTGACACATATTGTTTTGCATTTAAAATCACTGCAGATGAAGTTTCTCCCCCGCTATAGAATAATTTACAGCCGCTGACATTGGTGAGATAGATTTTCACATCTGACAATGTGCTCCCTTCATAAGGTGTTCCGGCAAAATTTGTTTTGATGCTGCTCAATATTACTCTTCCAACCAATCTGGAGATTGGAATGCTTACAGATGCAGTTGCGGCAAGAGTTGCTGTCGCTGAACCTGTCATTACAAATGTTGTGAGATTTTCTGCCTTAAGGGAGGATGTGATTGTCTGAAATTCAGAATATGTATCAATTCCTGCCCAGCTGGCTGCGTGTGAATTTGCAATGGCAACAATGATTTTAGGACCCGTTCTTGCCCTTAGCTGCAACCCTGTCAGTGTTGTTAAAGGAGTGCCCGAAAATTTTTTATAAACCTCAAGGGCCCCGTCGTCTGCTGCTCCACTAACATTCTTAAAGACAAATATTTCCAACGTCTGAATTTTATTATCATCATCCTGCACTCCATGCCCTGCGCCTATTGCCTTTGTAGAACCGCCAACACCTCCGCTGACGATTCCGGCCGGGGCTCCCGGAGAAGGCGCAATGTCAACCGTTAAAGCGCACTCACCCTCATTGCCCGCTTCAATCTCACTCTCGTTCTTGCTACATCCCGCCATAACCGCAAGGATCACAACAGCAACCCATAATTTTCTCATAATAATTTAATAGTTATTTTGTTAATATATTGTATTTCTGATATTTGCATTTAATCTTGACTCTTAAAAAGGGCATATTTCAAAACCAGCGAAGAAATTTCAGGATCCAAGTTTCCTCTGTACTTCATATGATGGTCCATATCCACAGAACTCAAAAAAAATTTCAACGCTTTTTTCTCCTCACCCAACCTTACATACAACACAGCCATCATATAATTTCTTGTTGCAGTTGGATTTAATCTCTCCAAAATGTCCATTGCAGAATGATTGTAATTCAAGCACATATAGGCAATTGCCGTATTAATTGTTCTATAAGGACGCAATATTTCTATTGCCTTTTTATAGTCTCTTTCCTCTAACGTTTTTACTCCAAGAGAATACACACTATCAACTTCAGTGGTGTGTATAGTATCTTTAATCATCCCCTTTCTATGCAGCGCAAAATTGAAATTTATTCTTCTGAGCAGCGGATAAAAACATTCACGCAAATACCTGTAATCTTGACTTTTAGCCAAAGCCATCTCTCTCTTGTCCAAATCATTTATTTTAAAACACTCCAACAAAAAAGACCTCTCTCTTAAGGAATAATCTGACGCGATTAATTTTTCTAATGCATTCCAATCCTCTGATATATACCGGGATGTAAAAATTATTTGCTTGCCCTCCACTCGCTTGCCAACATAAGAATTGAAAAATTTCTTAATGGACTCAGCTCTTTTTTCTGCAAGTGCAGTATTTAAACTGTAACTGCCTTCCGGAGAGCAAGAAGCTGTAACTACAATAGAATCAATCACATAATTATCATTTGCAAGAAGGGTATCAAAGTTTCCTTTTATCCTCTTAAGCTCTTCCGCATTATTAGAAAGCGAGTCATCTATATTCCACCTTCCTGCTTTGAAATCTATGAAAGCCATAGTATTAACATAGGCCCTGCGTTCAATAATTTTCTTCTTATAGAGCGGTGTTTTATCAGTAAATTGAGCAATTGAACTGATATAAAAAGTCAAAGAATCTCCGGACGGCATTTTATATAATTCTCTTCCTGATGAATAAATTCCTCCGGTAAAAGCAAGTTTGACTTTTCGCATATCTCCCTTAGTCTTAAGTGTTTGCACATACCTAAACTCCACATCCCCATTAGTATCAAGCACCACGGTATCAAGCCTGACACCCTCTTTATCCAGAGGGTCCTTCACATATTTTTTAAATACATCTCTCAATCTTGACTTCTTTTTATTATTGGAATTCACAAGCCAATACTTTGTATAATATTCAATTGCTTCATCCTCTGTAATACCCCATGAATCAGATTTTTGACTCACCGCTCCGCCTACGCGTTCGGACTCGCCCGCATTATCACTTCCCATATATTTCAAATTTCTCTCAGCAAACCTTCTCAACAATACCTCCCTTGTAAATGCTCCTACAAAATCGACACTATCGGGAATAATAGAATTCAAAAATTTGTTATACCTCTCATAACCTTTAAGTTGCGCATCGCGATAGTCTTTACCGGTGATGTAGATTTTATCCAGTCTCAATGAATCAGAACCCCAGAAAAATTTTGGAAAAAAGCGCACTTGCCATGCAGGGTCCTGGAGTTCTTTTGGAATAATTATGAAAAACGAGATGTTTATAAGCCCCTGTCTCTCCGCTACATGGCTAAAGCGCGCTTGAACAACAATAGGTTTTAGGTTATCTGATGCCACCAAATCTCCGGTGGCTTCTTCTTTTATCGCATTCATTATCAAAGGTTCACCTCCTCCAAGAGTATCAATTGCCGGAGATAAATCTGACTGCAAAGAGGATTGGGAACCACCTTTTAAACCCAGATGATATTTTGCAGAATTTACAATGCTGTCAACCTCATCCGCCCCAACACGCTTTGTCCTATCTGCATTATCAATGGCAACGCCGGCATTTACATTAGACTTTGTAAGCTTCTCTATTTTGCGCTGCATGCCACTGCAACCACATGCAATCCATGTAATTACAATGATTGCCAAAAGATAAATCAGCACGGCGCCAATAATCTTGCCCATAAATGTTAACGCCGCTGACGGCTCGTTTCTAAATCTCCTGCACATGCGCTCCATTAAAATGATAATATCCCTTCACTGTTTAAAACAACATCGTCAATTGAATAAGCGCATTATTGGGGGTAACAATAACTTTCTCCTTTTTTACCTCAATCTTGCCGCACTTTATGCACGAAAAACGTGTATAATTTGTCACCCCCGCAAATACGCCAAGTCCCATCTCCAAATTTAAATTCTTGCTTAACATTAGCGCGTACCCTCCGCCAAATGTAGCGCCAACCGCACTCCCCTCATAGGACTTTTTGTCAAACACACCGCCAAAACTATATTTTATCCAATTCACATAACCACTTATAAACCAACCGCTATTCACAAACCATGGCCAGTACTTTGTACCGGCAGAAAATTCCATGTGCTTATACTGCCTGCGTCTTCCAAACATATCATAATGGAAAGGATTGTACTCTCCTTGCACATGAACGCTCCAATTTTTTGCAACCGGCATTCCCGCCTCCGCATTCACAGTGCCCATCTCCATCCAACCCACAAAATTTGTAGAGACGGAATAGTTCTGCCCTTTTATTTTTCCTCCCGACAGAATCATTAATATTGTCGCCGCCAACGCTAAACTTATTTTCATCTCTCTCCCATGTTTTTATTCCACACTCTCTCACCAGTCTCCATCTCTTTTTGCCGATTTTTTTTTAGGACCGGAACCCCGTGTTTTTCAGGCACAAAAATATAGCGGCATAAAAACAAAGCAAGTCAATTGATCAAAACTTGCGATTTGTTTATTTTGCACAAATACAATTGATAATTTTTCATAACTTTGAGTACGCAAATGAGCAAATGATAGGATGATTGCACAAATTTAAAGGCTGTTGATAAGTCTTTTTTTGCTTTGAATTATGACAAAAGACAAAAATATCCTGAACAGGGAAGCTGAAAAGCTTAGGATAGAGAGAAATACAGAGGCAAGCAAGGTAACATGGCTTGGGTTCTGGATAAATATGGTACTTTCCATTGGAAAGATTCTGGCCGGTGTCTTTGGCCGAAGCGGTGCTATGCTGGCAGACGGTATTCATTCATTGTCAGACTTTATCACAGATGTGATAGTGCTTGTGTTCATGAAGCTTTCCTCAAAGGATACGGACCAGACACATGATTACGGACACGGTAAATTTGAAACTTTTGCAACATTCATTATTAGTGTTGCCCTTTTTGCAGTAGCAATTTTGCTAATGATTTCCGGTGCAAAAAAAATCATTGCGTCACTTCTAGGCAATGTACTTGATAAGCCCGGCTACATTGCACTGATTGCAGCTGCAGTTTCTATAATCTCAAAAGAGTGGCTGTTCCGCAAAACCAGAGCAGTTGGAGAAAAGATTAACAGTCAGGCAGTTATAGCAAACGGATGGCATCACCGTTCAGATGCTTTCTCATCTATCGGGACTTTAATAGGAATTTCCGGCGCAATCTTTTTGGGTGCTCAATGGAGAATTCTGGACCCAATTGCATCAATCATTGTCAGCGTCTTTATCATTGGCGTTGCTATAAAGCTGCTGCGTCCTGCAGTTGAAGAACTTACAGACGCATCACTTTCAGATTCAGTTGAAGAAGAAATCGCGACAGTCATCAAATCCGTGGAAGGCGTTGAGGGAATGCACAATATGAAGACCCGCAAGAGCGGAAACGGCTATATCATTGACGTTCATATTAAGGTAGATCCCAACATAACGGTCATAAAGGCGCACGATGAAATCGCCTCAAAGGTAGAGGATTTGCTGCGCGAGAATTTTGGACCGCAGACTCAGACTAGCATCCACGTTGAGCCAAAACGGTATTAGCAATGACTTTCCGGTGTTATCTTAATTCCGTAACTTTTCCGGCGGTGACGTACCACAGATAACCGGTTGGTTTGTAACCCATTCGGGAAAGAAGGTTCATGTAATTGCGCACTTGATTTTGATAGCCGGCATGGCTGCGAGATTCTGGGTCATATTCCCCGAATTTATAATCTATGACCACTGCTTCATGCCTTCCGTTTCCATCTGCATTTTCATTTCCTGTACCATTGCTGCCAGTGCCTCCTACAGAAACAGCTCTATTTATCAACACACGATCCGGACGGTACACACTGCCGCCAATCAAAATACTGGTCTCATTAAGTGACTGGTAATCACCGCTGAACCAGCTATATGAGGCAACGGTATTTATTTGAGATTTTATCAATTTGACAATTTCGTCTTTGCTGCCGGCTATTACCGAAGCAGTTCCTTCCGCAATAATTCTATCAACAGCAGTCTCAATTTGACTATCCAGTGCATAAGTTGAGTCAGAGCTCGCATTAAATGAATCCGCAGCTGAATCTATGAACGAGTACAACCGGTGCAACACAATTCCGCGGTGGCGCATATCATCCCCCTCACCATAAAGTTCATTTTTCAACTCTCCTTTAATACTCTCATTTATAGCATATTCAGGAATATTCAAATCTTCTCCTACTGCAATTGAATCATCAGACTCGTCTTTTTCAGATGGTTGTGCCGGCTCCATTGCATCTCCATAAGTGTACGTCACACAATGACACGGATTCAATCCCTCATGAACTCCACCCGCAGCCTCATCATTTGCAGCCGAGTCCAGCGAGCGCATGGAGCGAAGCGACCTTAAGCGAGCGGACTTTGGCTCAACTGATGAGCCGGCGGACTCACAAAAAAACTCAAGCATCCCAGAAACCGTAGAGACACTGTTGCCTTTATTTGCGCCCTCTTTATTATGAGCATATATATACAGTTTCTCCCTAGCTCTTGTAAATGAGACGTATGCAAGATTAATAGTATCTATAGCCGAGTCAACACATTCTCTCTCAAATTCTCTGTGAAAAATTGTTGAATATAAATTGTGATCAAAATCCAGAAGCAGCGGTCCGGAGTATCCGATTTTTGCGTCATCTGTTGCACACCAAATTCTTGACGAGTGTCCAAATGGCCCCGTTGAATTGTATGAAATCAACTTGTCTCTTAGGAATGGAATAAATACCACTTTGAATGCCAGACCTTTAGCCTTGTGCATAGTCATTATGCGGACGGCGTTTTTATCCGGCGGCTCAGGTATTGAAAGAGTTCCCCCATTCTCATCCCACCACTTTATAAATGCACCGATGTTTGCCCCCTGATTAACAGAGTAATCAAGTACCGTATCCATAAAGGCTTGAATGAATGAGACATCTTTTAGCAATTCCGGCGTAAAACACCTCAAAATTTCCTGACAAATTTCATAAAGCGACAAATCCTTCATCGCAGGATTTTCTTCAATTTTAGCGATGAATTTCTCAAAAATACCGGGCGTATCTCCAAAGAGTTTTTGGTCAGCCTCAAGGTTCTTGTCAGAAGCATCATTGACTTTTCTAAGAACATTTATCAAAACCTTCACGGCCTGGCTGTTGCAAATGAAAAGAGAATCTCCGGAGATGACATTAACGCCGTGGTCCAAAAGAAAACCTGCCGTCTGAGCCCCTCTGACATTTGAAGTAACAAGCACTGCAATATCCTTATTTTCATAATGATACATTCCGCTCTTATCCGTCAGCACTTTAATTTTCTCTAACATATCCGGCAGCACAAAATCATCAAATTTCATTTCCGCATTTCTTGATGGAGAAATAAAATCCATCACCTCAACCAGCCCTTTCTCTTTTTTCCCCTCAAGAATTTTCCTCTTTTCCTCAAATTTCTCTTTATTCCCGACAGATGCATCTTCTTTTATTTCAGGCATTTCCTGCTGTGAATCAGAATATATCTCAATCAGCTTATTAGCAATCTTAAGAGCAGCTTCATCTTCACCGCAATTCATCTGACCAACAATATATTCCCTTGCAGCAGTTAAAGGTGTCATCGCCGTTTTCCTCTCTGTACCGGCAACCTGCTCAGATTCAGCGCCATGTCCGGCATCCGCCTTGGATTTGAAAAATTCATTGTTAAATTCAACAATCTTTCCAAGACTTCTGTAATTGCTCTTTAACGGCCGGCTGTCATCAATCTTATCCTTAAAATCATCTCCAAGATTAGATTTTAAAATATTCCAGTCTCCGCCTCTCCACCTGTAAATACTTTGTTTTACATCTCCAACAACCAGATTATCAAATCCTTCAGAAGAACTGTTTATAAGCAGCGGTTTAAAATTTTCCCATTGTCTCCCGGAAGTATCCTGGAATTCATCCAACAAAAAACTATCAATCTTGGTCCCAATTTTTTCATACACAAAAGGAGCATCACTTCCGTCAATTAAATCATGCAGCAAATCGGGAGCCTCGCTAAGAAGAGCAATTTGTTCCTTTTGACAGTAAGTATCAACCTCTTTCTTTATATATTTAAAAAGAGAGATGATATCTATATTAGCAAGAATATGCTTTGCGGTAGAGTAATACTCATATCCATCCGCGTATTTATGTTGCAGTGTTAATAAACAGTCACAAATATTATTGCATAAGGCTCCCAGCTTATCCCCCTCATATAAATTCTTAAGAACAGAGAGATGTTCTTCAGAAATCTTCTTATGCGGCCATAAATTAAAATCACTCGCAAAATCAAACAGAGAACTTGGCAATTCTCCAATAATTTCCTTCTTTCCGGAAACAGATAAAATGGAATCTCCCGCAAAAAACTTGTATAAAGGAGAACGTGTTTTCCCAAGAAAATCATCAGATGAGATTGAATACTTGTCAATTGCATTAGCCATTATTGCTCTGCCGTCCTCATATATCTTTACAACTTCCTCTGCAAATTTCTCAATAAAATCTTTCTTCAGATGCCCCGCAAGCCTGTCAAAATCAGCAGAATCTCCCTCTTTAAAAGATTTATAACTCTCCTTAAAAATTTCCTGTGCAAGCTGTTTTATGACCCCGCGAGCATCCCATGACTTCTCATCGTCAACCCTAGATAATGAGATGCGTGAGAGCAAATTAAGCAGCTGCGGATTTTTATCCAGATTAACATATAAGTTCTCCACAGCAGCATCTATGGCGCCGTTATCATCCAGGCTGGTTTCATAGGCAGAGCGAGTTCTTAATTCAAGAGCAAAGGCTTTTAATATGCCTTGGAAAAAACTATCTATTGTACTGACGTTAAACATAGTATAGTCATGCACAATTCTCCTTAAGGCTTCTTTTGCAATCTCCTTTTCAGTATTTGTTCCACTCTTGGACACTTCATACAAGGTCTGAAGTATCCTCCCCTTCATCTCATCAGTAGCCTTATTTGTAAAAGTTACAGCAAGGATATGCTTATAAGCTTCACTGTCATTTTTTTTTGCAAAAGCGTCTATTACAAGTTTCTTATACTCGCTTGTCAACTTGAACGTCTTGCCGGAACCGGCGGATGCTCTGCAAATCAATATGTTATTTTTACTTTCAGCCATATCCTTTTCTGCTTAACTCCTCACATTCTTCTCATTCAACTCCCTTATCGCTAATCTTATCTTTTACCTCTGCGCCCCTGTTGCAAATGGAGGCAAAATCACAGAACTCACATGGGGAGACATCTTTACACATTCTAAACTCCTCATTGCCCTCCCCATTGCTTTTAATCTCATCCAAAAGTTTGGACAATCTCTTCTTGAAAGCAATAATATTATTCATTGAGACTCTGAGTGTTACAAGCCCCTGACTCTTAATTTTACGTACCGGATAAATTGTAACGTCAATATTGCTACCGCCCAAAGGCAAATTGTTGTTCAAAAAATTCTCATCTAGTTCTATCCGTTGAGGATTATCCTCACTCTCAGCCCACATCATAGCATAAACAAAAAGCTGCATAAGAATTTTATCTGACGGCTTCCTGCCTCCGCTCATATCAAAAAGAACATCCAGCACACTTTCAATTTCATCCTCATTGATCATAGAAACTCTCTGATTATCTGAGTAATACTTATTTATAATCTCGGGATCAAAATACCCCGTTTTGTAATCCGATATTCTCACTACACCGTCGGGACCCTGCTCCAGTCTGTCAAAAAAAGCAATGAAATTTGCACCAAGATATTTACCCAAAATCATCTTCTCAGTTCCAATGAATGTAAATTCTCCTGTGCTGGCTACGCGCTCAAAATCAACAGTTAGCGTATTGTAAATATATCGCTCCACCAACTCTCTTATTACCAGATTTTCCCCCTCAATCACATCCACTTGCAAAGCCACCTTAAAACCGTTCAAAATAAAATCGTCAAGTTTGGAAGAGCCGGGACCGGCAAAGCTTCCGTCAATTTTGCCCGCCGGAAACAGCTCCTTTATAATTTTCTCAACAAGCGCTCCGGATACTGTCTTGACTTTTAAATTTTCCGTATAGTGATTGTAAATAAGCTGCATACACTTGTGGAAGATAGAGCCAAACACACTTCCGTCAACACTATCGGTAAGTTCAGCTTCAACTTCCACTCCCATGATATTTGCAAAATAAAAATGGAGCGGACAATCAATGTAACTGTTCAGCAAAGAGGCGGAAAAATGTTTGCTTCCCCTTGGTTCAGCGTTAAAATAATTCTCCACAATGCTCCTGATATCCTCATCTCTCTTTACAACCTTTTTATAAGAGGCCTTAAAGTTCTCAGGCATAGGCGGATTCACATTGTGATACACGGGCTTAACTCCAAAATCATATCTGAGCTGCTTGATGAATCTGCTCTCCTCCCCCACTTTCATACCCTCAGTATCAGTACTATAGATAAAACTGACATGCTTGGCCCTCTGTATCATTCTGTAAAAATTGTAGGCGGAAATACTGTCCTGCGTCTCATAAGTAGGCAATCCAAAACATTTCCTCAAAAAGTATGGAATACAAGATTTCTGTTCTCCCGTTTTTGGAAACATTCCCTCATTAAATGAGAGATAAATGATATTCTCAAAATCCAGCGCACGCGTCTCCAAAGCGCCCATAATCTGCAGTCCCATAAGTGGTTCCCCTTTGAATGTCACACTAAGGTTCCCGACAGTTCTTCTTATTATGCTATATGCGGAGCGCGGCAGCATAATGCTCAAATTGTTCCCCTTGAGAGAATTTAAAACATCAGAATACTGAAAAATATAACCTTTCTCCGCAGGTGACACATAATTACTTACATAATCCAGTATGCCGGTTTGATACTCAACAATTGAAGAGATTAGATTTGCATCATCAACATGAGGAACCATGAGGTTTAAAAACTTCTTAAAATCGCCGGAAAGATTCAGAGTTTTTACTCCGCCTTTCCCATCCGGCAGATTATCAAATCCTGAATTCATTTCATCATCGCTGATAAAAAACTTGTTTGAATCCAGAATATGTTTTCTCAAGATTTCCGCATCACGCTTGTTAATGCCCTTCACATAGGAATGAGTAAGAACATCCAGAAGCACATTGCCATAAAGCAGTGATTTTCCGTTTTTTACGCGCATAGACATATGGACAGCGGAAAGCAGATTTGCAAGTGAGGCAACCCCGGTGGCAGCCAGCGGATAACCCATTGTAATATTAACGCAAGGCCTCCCCTTTATATCTCTATAACCGGCCGGAACAGCAGAAAGCATTGGCAGTAAAAGGTTCTCATCTGCAATAACAACAGCAGTCTTAAGGGCCTCGTTTCTCAGGTCAAAACCCGGAGCGGAATACTCAAAGCCGCTGCAAATTTTCTTAAGAATTTCAGAAGCCGCAAGAGTTTGCCCCATGTTTCCGGAAACAGGATAAACATCAAATGTACAATCAGTTATAGGTCTCTCATTGCCGGTTTCAACTTCAGCAACAATACTTCCAGAACATTTTGCAGCATCCTCAATTGCGGGAAAAGAAGGGAACTCCTTCACGCAACTCTCTATCAATCTGGAAGATTTATTCTGCGGCGCCTTAATCATTGGAGAGAAGTAATCCCAGTAAAAATATCCGGCCAAAGAACCATCCTCATTTTTCTTGTCCCGGAAATATCTCATCAAGGTCTTCTCGCAATTATTTGGAGCAGAGAATCCTACAAAGACTGCAGAACCAAGCGCATCCAGTTTATTTGCTATGACATCCGCCCCTTCAGTCACAGATGCCCCAAGCTTTAGCGCATAAGAATTAACAGCTTCAGCCACGGTTCTGTATTGCATTGCACTATATGCTATTCCCTTGTTTTCTAGAGTCTCTCGATAGTTTACATATAGCGGATACAGAATCTCCCAAGTATCCAAAAATCTTTTCTTATAAAATTCTTCCCTGCCTGCGACACCGGGCTCATTTCCTTTAACTCTCTCCCAAAAGCCTTTTACTCCGCCCAGTTTTTCAACAGCTTCTCTCTGAGTATCAGACATCCATGAGAAATCAGAATTAATCTCATTCACATCTTTCAAGTTTGTGAAAAGCTGTTTTGCATCCACCATATATTGATCCACATCAGAAAAATCTGACAGAATCAAATCTCCCCAGAAAATAAAATCATCAAGCGGCTCCTCCTTAAAATCTGTTTCAGATACACCAGCTCTTACCGCATGTTTCTTCTGAACTTCTGAATAGCATTTCCAAAGTTCAACAATAAGCGTCAGATAATCAGCCGTATGCAAGCCGCTCAAATCAGAAAACAAATCACTTATAGTCACCATGCAAGGAGAGAACATAGGCATAGGTGAACCGTCGGGAGCTCTATTAACCTTGCCGTACTCTTCTCCAAGATACTTGCGGAAAAAGGCCATTGAACGCTTGTTGGGAAAGACAAA
>DAONEN010000026.1:0-26881 GCA_035403105.1 Candidatus Egerieousia sp.
ATTTCTGAAGCGGGCTGCAAAGGTAATCATCTTTTCTTTACGCGCAAATTTTTTTCAAAAAAAAGTTAAATATTTTTCAAAGAAGCTTAAAAAAGCCGTTGCAGATATCTGCAACGGCTAAAAAATATCTGTTATAAAATTGTAAAATTTATTTTTTATTCTCTTTTAAGATATCTCTTATCTCTTCCAGAAGTTTCTGGTTTTCAGTTTTTTCCGGAGCTGCAGGTGCTAGCTCTTCCTCTTTCTTCTTTGAAAGAAGATTGATTCCTTTTACAAGCAGGAATACGCAGAATGCTATGATAATAAAGTTGATAATAACATTGATAAATGTTCCGTATTTAAATAAAACGGCAGGAACAGCGGGCGATGTAGCCGTCGCGGCCACGGCTGGCTTAAGTGTAACAGCCAAGTCTGAAAAGTCTACGCCGCCAACAAGGACGCCAATGCATGGCATGATCAAATCGCCTACTAATGAGTTAACTACAGCTGTGAATGCAGCACCCACAATGAAACCCACAGCCATGTCCGTGACATTGCCGCGCATTGCAAATTGCTTAAATTCCTGAAAAAACTTTTTCATGTCTAATTGATTTTTATTGGTTCTCTTTTGTCTAAAACAACCTTGTTCACTGCCATGAGTTCTTTCTCCGCACGCCACATTTTTTCAGCCATATTGTATATGGCCTGCTGTATTGTGTATGGAGGTTTTACCACAACTATAACCAACCCGTTAACGCCTTTATCTCCAATAACTTGTACGGCATCTTCTCCGCTATAAGCGTTCATTGTCTCTATGTAACCGTTCTTAATATCATTAAAGGAATCCACAAAAGCTTTATGATTTAAAGAGTCTGCAACAAGAACCGGCGCGCCATTTGGATCTTTATATGAATAGTTCCTAAATATCACATCATCAGTACCGTATGATTCAACATCACTTCTTATGTTTTGGGCAAAATTTCCATCTTTATTATCAATTTGATTAAGTGTCATTTTGGTAACAAACGCCTGGCGAGTAAGATTTCTATCGGACGGAATTGCCTGACATGTAGTATAATCCTCCCCTTCTTCCAAATCTAAAACCAGCACTCCATTTGGAAGGTCTTTGCCATATTGCTTTGTCTGTTTTTTATCTTTAAGATAGCGCATCCCTTTTACTGCATCGGCTCTAATATCACTAAAGAAAGTCACAACTGAATCTCCTACAACATACATGGGAGCTTTTGTGGAATCACAATCTACAATTGCACTAATGGTAAGCACGTTATCTGTGGATGAACCCTTCTTATCATATATTGTGCAAAGCACTTTTAATGAGTCTTTTAGCGTAACCTCAGCAACAGACTTGTTCTTTTTGCCTCTCTGAAAATAATCCATCGCGGAGACATAAGAAAAACTAAAAACAGAAAGTGCAACTAACGCTGCTGCAGCAAAAATGCGAACGGAAAAAAATCTTTTAAATCTCATACCAAAAAATTTATTAATAATGCCGGAACTGTTTTAGCTCCCGACAGATGCAAATATAAGAAAAGATGCACAGAACAGATTGTATATTACTTTGACAATGACGACCGGTTGCTAATTGCCTGTATTCTCCCCTTTGGCGTGTCCAAAAATATATGAGATTCCAAAAGACAATCCCACTCCCGCAATATCTGCTCTTGAATTTACTCTATACCAAGTATTTGCAGAGGAATCTCCACTGTTGTACTCATAAGTATTTTTGGTGGTTCCTTTAAATTTGAGAACGGCAAAATTAGTCAGAGAAATATTGTATGAAAGCTTCATATTCTTTGAATTCCCTGATAGAGTGAGATATGACATACTAATGTAGTGGGTTTTTGTTTGCTGTGCCCTATTGCCCATAACCGGGAAGAACGAACAAATAGCGCTTAACTTTAGCAATCTGTTAATGCTGTAGCTTGCACTAAAACTTGGAGAAACAGAAAATGTACGTCTGGTGGTATCAGTTCTATACACATTATACTGGCACTCAGATGAAACACTTGCATTAAAATTCCTTGTAAACTTATAACTGAACAATAACTTGTTTGACGCTACATTTGAAAACCCTTTGTTCTTGTATTTAGTATAAGTAACTCCATCATTCCCCATTGTAGAGAAGGAATTGATAACATCGGCCGTGTATAAATAATTAATGGCAGATGAAAAATTGACTTTGCCGTGAACATAAACGTAACCAACTGAGAATTGGTCAACTGCAGCATCTTTCAAATTTGGATTTCCGCTGCTCACATATAGGGGATTGGAATCATCTATTGTTGGGTCAAGCTCCCTGAGATCTGGATGTCTGGCATTTCTGCTATACATGAACATAAGGCTGTGTCCGCCGGCACCTAACACACTCAGCCTTGCACCAGGCAAGAAATTACAACTGTGATAATTTATATCGGCGCTGTTAGTAAGCGTCCCTTTGTTTTTATAATAATCTAAAGCTCCCGACAGTGTTAGTGTCAACCCTTTAGTCAGCTTAAAAGAATAAGATGTTTTCAATGTTCCCTGATTGAGCTTATTATCTTGAGTCTGAGGATAATCATCATTCTCTTTCCAAAGATTAAGCGCCTGATCAAAAGTATATGCGGCGTTTAAGTTCTTATTTTTTTGATATGAATAATTTGCGTTAAAAGTAATTGATTGCTTTTTTGTTACCGGCATGGAAAATATGCTGTTAAAAGAGTGAGTTTTAGTTTTTGCAACATTGTCTCTTTTGCTTTCAGAAGAAGAGGTTGCCGTTTTGCCTATATCCTCAAAAAGAGAATTTGAGTTGCTGCCGTTTCTTAAGTAGTTATATGCATAACCTAAACTGAAATAGGATTTATAAAGAGTCCCTTTTGAGTAGGTGATATCAAACTTATTATTCAAATTCCTTCCCTTTGATTTATAAATATTATTACTCTCCGCACCGGTCTGATAATAGTAAAAATGTGTAGATGAGGGAGAATTATTCTTATCATACTGATAATAGTAATTTGTAGTGATAGATTGTTTTTTGTCAATCTGATAAGCCATTCCTCCCGCAAATGATGGAGTAGTCCTCTTAGAGCTTTGTCTTCCGTTGCTTTCCAAAATCGGGACGGGAGAAGAATTGTCTTCTATCTTCTCTCTTAAAGAACTATTTTTCATGTCATGATAGGAATCGGTGTCATTAAAACGCACAACTGCAGAATATGAAAAATGCTCTGTACTGGCCACAAAGTTTGCACTAGGAATTAGGTTATATGAAAACGCATCTATGCCGGCAGATAATGAAGGGGTAAACAGCAGGCCCTCAAATAATTTTGATTCATTCTCCGTAATGATATTTATCACAACATCATTTTTTGCAAATGCAGGGGGAGGATTGGGAATCAATTCAATGCTCTTTATCTTCTTGCCGGATACCATTTTTAAAACGGAAACATCTGACCTTATACTATAATCATATTTACCGTTTACCATGTATGCAATGCTTTGGCTTCCGCCAAAATATGTTGGCTTATTTGAGGCATCTAATTCTATAAACGGCAATTTTTCCAAGAGCTGGACAACCTTCTTCTTTTTAGCAGTTGAATCTGCTGAGACATCATACATATAACCATTTTCTGAAGGCTTAATGAGCTGTGGAGCAGTAACGTATACGGCATTGAGCTGGGTATTTGGCTCAAGAAATACTATGCCCAAATTAAAATACTTCTTTCCCGACTGGACATCAACTTTCTCCACAACGCTGTCATAGCCAAGCATTGCAATCTCCACGGTGTAAAATTTGCTCCCCTTCTGAAAAAAAGATTTAAAAATTCCGGCATTATCAGAAGGAACATTGTCTATGAGCTTATTAGCATCATCTCTTATTACAATTGTTGCAAATGGAATAGACTTTTTTGTCTCCCCGTCTTTTGCAATACCTCCTATAGCAATTTCATTACTTTGCGCAGACGCAACTCCTGCACCGCCCAAAAAGATGCAACTGAGAAATAAGAAAAATGAAGCAAAATGATTGATAACCGGATGGAATTTCATTGCTTTTCTGTTAACAGTCCATTACTTCTTTTTTTCTATTTTACAGTCTTTTTCATTAACATCACATTTGGATTGTCCACATTTAAAAATAACTTGCCCATCCTTATACCCGCTCATCATTTTTAAATAGATCGGAGATGCAATGTTTCTATTAGACAATACAAAAACAACTCCTTTTTTTATTGCCTCCTCTCTATTATTTGCTACAAATTTAAGCTGTAAAGGAGTTAATTTTAAGGTTAAGAAACGCATTACGATTTCACCACTAGCCCTAAGACTTTTATAATCCTCACTTGTAGCAGCATGGCCGTCAATAACATAGACATACTCTTTTTGTGTTTGAGGCACTAAACTAGATAATGAAGAAACATTGCAAAGCGCATCAGAACTCCCTGTCAAAGTTTTAGCGCTATTGCCATATATGCATGCTACAAACAAAAAAACAGCAGTTATCAATATTTTATACATAAACATCTATATTAATTGATGTAAAAGTCTTGTATATTGCAGGCAATTTAATTGCGGGCAGCTTGTTTTCTCTTTGCTAAAGCAGCAGCCTTCAATCGCTGAAATTTCTCTTGTTTGTAATCAAAAGTATAATCAGCAAATTTATTGTAGCCCTTCTTGCCTAATATTTTAAGGACTTTTTCATCAAACTCATTTTGCATCCTTTGATACATTTGTATCCCTCCAAACGTAAGACCTGCGCCAGAGCCAGTACCTGTAGTTTCCACCCTCCTTTTTAGCAAAACGCATCTTGCTACGACACAACTTACTAAGGAATCCCTAACTGGTGAGGAGATCTTCTCTTCAATACAAAAATCCTCTGCGACCTTTTTTGCTTCAGTTGTATCTGTTGTACCAAGTTGAATTTGTGCAAAAGAGAGAATAGGGAATAACAATGTAAATGTTAATAAAGCTGCATTTTTTATTTTCATGGACTATATATTGTACTAATTATATCTACTCTTTGGAAATTGCAGATGAAGGACACACAGGTATCACGTTTTGGTCCATTAGGGCTATTATAACTCCGACATCAGTACAACCACGTGTGGAGGCCCTATTATTGTCTCCCACAAAAAAAGCCTTACCGTCTATCATGGTTATCAATCCAAGAGATGGCTCGACACATGCCGAACACCCCAGACAAAGGTCGTGATCAATATTGTAATAGGTTGTCACATCTTGCGCTGAACTAATTGAAGAAGCAGCTTCCGTTTTTGCTGGTGAAAAAAAAATAAAACAAACAACAGCAAGCATTGGGATAATTGAAGAAAACACAAAATACTTAAGCATTTTCTTAGATTGAATTTTTGAGAAAATTTTTTTCATAATCTTTTATATTTGGTCATAACAAATATAATGATTATAAGTGAAATAGCCAAAATTTATTTTCCCGGAGTAATATTTGGGGTTATAAACAAGGCCTTCAGTTTTTGCGCTGCAATATTTTGAGTCTCATCAAGTCTTAACCAAGAATCACCTCCCTTGTCAGGCACGGCCGTAATTATATCTATATACAATGGCACATTAGGATGAATGAACTCTGCAAAACAAGATGTTAATGATGCTATTTTTCTCCTTTCTGATTTCCAAATGTGTAGGTAATCATAACTGCCACACTAGGGGTGTTCATATCACTTTTAGTTTTTACCCTATACCACTCATTGGATGAAGAACCGCCTTTATACTCGTACGAATCTTTCTGCGTTTGCTTTAGTTTAAATGTCTCAAAGCCGTTCAACACCAATTTATAAGTTAATCTCATGTCTCTTGAATTGCCAGAAAGCATTAACAAACTAGCAGTTTTGTAATTAATTTTTGTTTGCTGTGCAGCGTTCGCACTCGCAACAGGAGTAAAATTAAAAGAACCGGACAGCGCCACAAAACGGGTAATCTGATATGTCAAAGTTAAATTTGAATTGTAAGTATTGTAGCGTCTCGTTGTATCGGATTTATACATGTTATGCTGGAATGTAACACTCGCTAAGGTTTTAAATTTTCTTGTAAAAGCATATTGCAGCATAATCTTATCGAAAAACAAGTTTTTATAACCAATATTCTTATATGTTGTATAGGTCACACCATCATCCCCCAAAGAAGAGACAAGATTAATTGACCCTTTTGTATATTGATAACTCCCCGTATTGCTTAGCGTCATTTTCCCCAATCTTGTCATGTAACTCAATGATACTTGATCTGATTTTGAATCTTTCAGATTAGGATTTCCACTACTCACATATAATGGATTTAAGTCATTTACAGTGGGATCTAGCTGAAACAGTAGTGGGCTTTTAGAACTCATGGAATAAGATAAAACAATATTATGTAACGTCCTTATGTTCCATGAGAGTGTTACCTGAGGTAACAAATGAAAAGAATGGTAACTAATTACTTCATTCTGATTTGTCTCCAAGTTTCCTTTATTCTTATAATACTGCAAGTCCCCGGAAAGAGATAACATTACAAAATCGGCAAGACGCATTGAATATGAGGCAGTTAACGCGCCAGTTTGTACATTGTTATTTAGTATTTGAGGATAACCCGAATAACTATTCCACATATTGTCCGTCTCATCATAAAAATAGGATGAATTAATATTTTTATTTTTTGTATAATCGTATTTACCCCTAAAAGATATGGACTTGTCTTTGGTCACGGGTATTGCAAAAGTTGCTCCGGCTGAATGGTTCTGGTCTTTTGCGGAATTATCACTTTTAGTGCTCTTTGAAGTCGTACTACCTGAAACTAAGGATGTTAAGACTGAGTTAACATCTTTATTATCTTTTGAGTAACCATAACTATAGAAAACAGAAAAATCCCTTTTCCTAAACTCGCCATTTGAATAATTTATATTAAAATTTGAAGATGTACTCTTACCACTAGATTTATAAATATTGTTTGAAGAAGAGCCAGATTGATAATAGGAATAGTCTGATAATGCATGTGAATCCATTCTATTATGAGATAACCCAAAATATGCTGAAATCTCTTGTTTCTTTGAAATTTTATAACTGACGCCGGCTCCCGCAGATGGACTATTGCTCCAAGAGCCGCTCTTCCCGGAAGACTCCAAAACAACAACAGGAGCAGATGTTTCATTTAATAACTCTCTTGTCATATTTGTCTTACTGTCCGCATAAGTTTTGGAATAATTATCTCCTCCGCTAATCACGTACGTAAAGCGCTCTGTGCTTGCAATTGATTTTGCTGAATGCGACATTGAATACTGGTGACTATCAAGCATATCTGACAAACTGGGGGTGAATAGAAAACCTTCAAATAGTTTAGATTCATCTTCTGTGACAATGTTAATAACAACATCGTTTTTAGAATATGCAGGAGGAGGATTTGGCACCAGCTCAATGCGTTTTATTCTCTTGCCGGAGACTATCTTCATAAGTGACCAATCAAACGTAAGAGCAAAATCATACTTACCATTCACCATATATGCAATATTATGACTTCCTCCAAAATAAGCCGGTTGATTTGAGGCATCAAGTTCTATAAAGGGGAGTTTTGCAAGTAATTGCAAAACTTTCTTTTTTTTTGCAGTTGAATCCGCAGCAACGTCATACACATATCCGTCCGGAGAAGGCTTAATAAATTGGGGTGCCGTAACATATACGGTGTTTAATTCAGTATTGGATTTTAGAAATATTAAACCAAGATTGTAATATTTTTTATTCCCCTGAATCTCAATCTTTTTAACAAAATGTTCAAAGCCAATCATAGCAACCTCTACCGTATAAAACTTGCTGCTCTTCTGGAAAAAAGATTTAAATATTCCAAAATTGTCAGTGGAGGCATTATCAATTAGTTTGTTATTTTCATCCCTTACTACAACAGCAACAAACGGCAAGAACTCCTTTGTTGAGGCATCCTTAACAACTCCACCTAATGCAATTTCCACACCATCTCTAAGTTCTTTGTTGGTGTTTTGCGCAGATAAAGCATTCCCAAAGACTAAAAATAAAAAGAACACAGCAAGGATTGTCTCAAAAAATTTTCCTCTATTCCAGCAATGACAAAACATTATACAATATATTTAATACCGCTTACTTTCATGAAGCTGCTTTGTAAAGGTTGAGTCCATGCTGAATTTTAACTGTCCAAAAGAGGTAACACAAGAGCAAATTATCAATGAAAGAATTAACAAAGTAGTTTTCACGGCATTTAAGATTTTCAACATTATTTGTTATGCGAATTTAAGTAAATTATCCGTATCCTCCAAATTTTCAAACACTTACTTAAAAACAAGCATATAAATTCACAGACGCAAGGTTTTTTGTATCTTCGCATACCAAACATAAAAACTTATGGCAGACACAAATAAACAACAGGAGAAAGCACCGGAGTATAAACCTCTTCTTTCTCCCGACAGAAAATACCCGGAGGCCACTATCTATAGCGTTAGCGTTGGTCTTTTGATGGTTATAATATTCTCTGCGGCAGCAGCTTATCTTGGCCTTAAAGTGGGACAGGTCTTTGAGGCTGCAATACCCATCGCGATAATAGCAGTGGGACTTTCAGGCGCGCTAAAGAGAAAAAACGGACTTGGAGAAAATGTGATTATTCAATCCATCGGAGCATGCTCCGGAGGTATTGTTGCCGGCGCAATTTTTACTTTGCCCGCCCTTTACATCCTGCAAGCAAAGTATCCGCAGATTTCCATTGACTTCTTTAAAGTATTCTTGAGCAGCTTGTTAGGAGGCGTGCTTGGAATTTTGTTCCTGATTCCTTTCAGAAAATATTTTGTAAAGGAGATGGACGGAAAGTATCCTTTCCCGGAGGCGACTGCTACTACTCAAGTACTTAAGAGCGGAGAGGGAGAAGGAGGAGGAGCAAAACTTCTTTTACTGAGCGGCCTTGTTGGAGGTATATATGATTTCATAATATCCTCTTTTGGCTGGTGGTCAGAGACAGTTTACACTACGGTTGCGCATTGGGGAACCGTTGTTGCGGACAAGGCCAAATTGCTTGTAAAACTGAATGTTGGAGCGGCGGTGCTGGGACTTGGATATATAATCGGACTTAAATATGCTTTCATTATTTGCTGCGGTTCCTTCCTTGTATGGTTTGTAATTATTCCGCTTATGAGTTTGATTTGCGGACCGGACACGGTTACTTTTTTAGGGACAACTTTTGCCGGCGTTTCTTCTATGGCACCGGAAGTTATTTTTAAAACATACGCAAGACAAATTGGAATCGGCGGCATTGCAATGGCGGGAATAATTGGAATTATTAAATCATCCGGAGTTATCAAATCCGCTTTCTCCCTGGCTATCAAGAGTTTTGGAGGCAAGAAAAAGGGAGCGGAAGAAGAAGCCGTCATGAGGACACAAAAGGATCTGAGCATGAAAATTATTGTGTGGGGTCTTGTTGCCGCGCTGGCCGCAACTTTCATATTCTTCTATTTTGGTGTAATTCCGGACACGGGCAAACTGATGTTATCCATTGTGGCCCTGCTGATTGTAGCTGTGATTGCATTTTTATTCACGACGGTTGCCGCAAACGCAATTGCAATTGTCGGTTCTAATCCTGTAAGCGGAATGACCCTAATGACTCTGATTTTAGGTTCCGTTATTCTTGTTGCTTGCGGACTAAAAGGATGGCCTGGAATGGTATCATCAATGATTATAGGCGGCGTAGTTTGTACCGCGCTGTCTGTTGCCGGAAGCTTTATAACTGACTTAAAGATAGGATATTGGATAGGCTCTACTCCAAAAGTTCAGGAGAGCTGGAAGTTCCTTGGAACTCTTGTTGCCGCTGCAACCGTTGGAGGCGTTATGATTGTGCTGAATCAAACTTACGGATTTACAGGACCCAACGCTCTTGTTGCACCGCAGGCAAACGCCATGGCGGCAGTGATTGAGCCGCTTATGAGCGGACAATCTGCACCGTGGGTGCTTTACGGAATTGGCGCCATCATTGCGCTGATTCTGAATTTCTGCGGAGTGCCGGCGCTGGCGTTTGCACTCGGAATGTTCATTCCTCTGGATTTGAACCTTCCGCTTTTGATTGGCGGCGCAATAGCCTGGTATGTAAGCACAAGGAGCAAAGATAAGGCGGTAAATACAGCAAGAAAAGATAAAGGAACTTTGCTGGCCAGCGGCTTTATTGCCGGCGGAGCGCTTATGGGCGTTGTCTCTGCAATAATCAGATTTGCTGGCAAAGATTTGCTGGCAAAGAATTGGATGGGGACTGCCGGCGCGCAGTATGTGGGCATGCTCATGTACGTACTGCTGATTACGTTCTTAATTTACAGTTGTTTGCATGATTCCAAGAAACCAAAAGGAATAACAAAGGAGTAATTTTTTATGCAAGTCATTTGAAAAGTCTCGCTCTGCCTTACTTCTCGCTAATGATTTTCTGAAGAAAATCATTGCTCGTACGAAACGGACTCGCTCAACCTTTTTCAAATGACCTTGCAATAATAGCAGCACTACTGCATAAATTAAAGATAAGGATAATTAAAGAACAAAATACAATGGAAAAAGTTGAAGAAAAATTTTTACGATACGTATCCGTATGGACCACGTCAGACCCTGAGTCTAAGACAGCTCCAAGCGCAAAGTGCGAATTTGATTTACTTAATATGCTTGCAGATGAACTGCACAAAATGGGCATCAATGCCACAATCTCTGCACAAGGAGTTTTGATGGCTACAGTCCCTGCAAATCTTGACAGCGCAAAAAAGAGCGGCAGCAAAAAATCTGTCGGGACAAAAAAAGTTCCGACAATTGGTTTTATCGCACACGTAGATACCGCGCCAGACGCAAGTGGTAAAGATATTAAACCACAGATTATCAAGAACTATGACGGCAAAGATATTTTGCTTAACAAAGCTCTCAAACTAAAACTTTCCGTAAAGACGTTCCCGGAAATGAAAGCATATAAAGGGCATACTATCATCACGACAGATGGTACTACTCTTCTTGGTACAGATGACAAGGCTGGCGTTGCAGAGATTATGTGCGCCGCAGAGTACATGATGGAACACAAAGAATTCAAACACGGAGAGGTAAAAATTGCCTTTACTCCGGATGAAGAGATCGGGTGCGGAGTTGACCATTTTTCTGTTAAAGATTTTGGCGCACAATACGCTTACACTCTTGATGGTGGAGCAATTGGAGAACTTGAATATGAGAACTTTAATGCGGCATCAGCAAAAATAGAAATACAAGGCTGCAACATCCACCCGGGGTATGCAAAGGGCAAAATGATTAACGCCATGCTGGTTGGAAATGAGCTTATAAATATGCTCCCTCCAAAAGAGAGACCGGAGCACACAAGCGGACATCAGGGATTTTTCCACTTGACAAATTTCAATGGAACCGTAGAGAGTGCAAAAATGAGTTTCATCATCAGAGACCATGACATTAAAAAGTATGAGGAGAGAATTAAGATGATGAAAAAGATTGGAGAGAAGCTGAACAAGAAATACGGAAAGGGTGTTGTAAAAATGGAGATTAAGAACCAATATTACAACATGAAGAAAATTGTTGAGCCTAAGTATTTCATTGTAAAGCAGGCAATTGAAGCAATGAAGATGGCCGGCGTAAAACCTATTATTCAGCCAATCCGCGGCGGCACTGACGGAGCAATGTTATCATTCCGAGGTCTCCCTTGCCCTAACCTGTTTGCAGGCGGACACAATTTCCACGGCAAGCTGGAGTACGTTCCTGTGGAGAGCATGGAAAAAGCGGTTGAGGTTGTGAAGAATATTATTACCCTGACGTTGAAATCATAGAAAATCAGATGCATAGTCAACTGCCACCTATTCATAAACTCCTACAGCACGGAAGTAGTAACTGTTATCATTGATGTAAACGTACTCGTAAATTGTGCTGCCTACTACGTAGTAGATTTGGCCGTTGTAGTTTAACTCCTGATAGTCGCTTGGGAGGTCATATAGGACTGACCCTGTTGGAGCGTTTACAACTCTCATATAGTAACTGTTTACAGGTGTGTAATAGTTGCCGTAAGCATCTACATAGTAAGGTTGTCTGTAACCATAGTAGTAAGTATCAACGTAATCAACTGCATACAAGATAGAAGAGATTAAGTTGCGGGCAATCACGGCGCCAACGGGAGGTCTGGCAATTCCATAATAATCCCCATATCCTCTGTACCAGATACCGTTCCAGAAATAAAAATCATATCCGCCTGCATTTACGTGATAGGCACCTCTTGGACGGTTATAGAAACGTGAACCATACTCATATCCTCTGAGGATTGGAGCGGGTCTGTGTATTTTTCTGCCATCCGAGAATGGATTGTATCCAAAATGTCTGTTTGGGTTCCCAGGGATATATCTTGGATGTCTGCCGTTACTTGGTCTTGCTCCATTCCCAATGCCGCCGTTGTTATTGTTACTTGGCCTTGCTCCACTTCCAATGCCGCCATTGTTATTGTTCTTTGGCCTTGCACCACTTCCTATGCCGCCTCCTGTATTCCTGGTTTGATTAGACGGAGCTGCAACTTTCCCGGTACCTCCGCCGGTAGTGCGTCTTGTAGATGAGCCTCCGTTATTTTTATGCTGCTGATTAGACGGAGCCGTACCATTTCCGATCTGTGCAAAAGCATCATTTGCCGTAAAAGCAAAAGTTGTTGCAACTACCAGAATGAGAGCACTTTTTAAAAATGTCGTTTTCATATCAGTAAGTTTTTATTTTTTCTCAAACACTTTAATCTTCTTCCCGACAGAATAAACGCAATACCCATGCCACAATAGCAACTAACAGATTATCCACTGTTTACGGCGTATTGGGGCTGCAGGAAAATTTCTTTTCTATTTATACAGGTAATACTTTTTGCTGAGCTCTTTAAAAGCCACCTCATCCTTCTCAAAGAAATTCTTAACATCTTTCCATTCATATCTCTCAGAAAATTTCTCACGAATGTATTTTGTACCACAGACAACATCAAACATACTAAAGCGCTGCTTGTTGCAGCAGTCAAAAGTTTTTCTGTCGGGATACATCTTAGCCAAAACTTGCATTGCATAGAACTGAACCTCAACCAGGCGGGCTTTCTTATAATTTGTTATAAATACCTGAACACCACCCATATTCTGTCCTTTGCGTTCTCCGTAAAATGGAGTAAAATAAATTGGACGGAACTGTAATCCCTTAAGCTTAAGAGCATTCATTTCTCTGCTGAATTCCTGAGGTTCAATCCATTCAGCTGCAAATAACTGGAAAGGAAGGGTATAGCCCACACCTTCAGATATGTAACCCAGCTCTCCAAGAATACCGCTGACTGGATAGTAGTAAGCATTAACAATCTGCGGAATATGAGGAGAAGGCAAAACCCAAGGAAGTTTGGTGTCCTCATAAAGCATATCTCTGTGCCAGCCCTTCATTGGGATGACAGTAAGTTTGCACTGCTCCCCGTCCTTTAACATTTTCTCCCCGTTTAACATTTGCGCAAGCTCTCCAAGAGTTAAACCATACAAATAAGGAATCTTAAACTGGCTAACAAAAGAAGTGTAACCCGTATCAACAAGATTGCCTTCAACTCTCTCTCCGCCAAGCGGATTAGGGCGATCAAGAACATAAACTTCTTTGTTGTTTTCGGCAGCCGCCTCCATTATTAAACCGAGCGTGCTTACAAAAGTATATGAACGGCAGCCGATATCCTGAATATCAAAAACCAGCGCATCAATTCCTTTTAACATCTCAGCGGATGGCTTGCGATTCTTCCCAAAAATTGAATAGACAGGAAGTCCCGTTGCAGAATCTTTTTGGTCAGCAACCTCAGCTCCGGCATAAGCATCTCCGCGTACTCCGTGCTCAGGCGCATACAATGCAACAAGCTTAACCTCAGGGGCTTTAAAGAGAATATCAATGTCTGAATTTAAATCAGAATCTACTCCGGTCGGATTTGTGACAAGACCTATCCTCTTACCCTTCAGCTCTTTAAAATGGTTGTCTCTCAAAACTTCAATACCGGGCTTAACACCGCTAAAAAGTCCAAGCTGCGCGCTTGCAAAATTTCCAGCTCCGGTCGCAAACAAAAGAGTTGCGACTGCAAGGATAAACTTCTGTGATTTTTTCATAATAAACTTATTATTATCACGACAGTTTTTCCAATATCAGTTGAACTTCAAAATCGCAACTCTCATTATTGAAATTTATCTGTCGTGAATTAAATTATTTTTCTTCTATTTTTTTAGGCTCTTCTGCTACTTTAATTGTCTTTACCTTTTTCCCGTAATTAGGATCAACTTTAATAAGTGCGGTAACAACAAGTGTTGCAATGTTGCAAGCAAACACCCACCAGAAGAACGGTTTATAGCCTCCAAGATGCTCCTCTATCCAGCCGGCCGCCATACCGGGAAGCATCATGCCCAAAGCCATAAAGGCGGTGCAAATTGCATAATGAGATGTCTTGTGATCTCCCTCTGCAAAGTACATCATAAACAACATAAAAGCGGTAAAGCCAAAGCCATATCCAAATTGTTCAATAAAGACGCAAATGTTAATTACAAGAAGATTTGACTGAGGGAAATGGCTTAAGTAACAAAATGTTATACAAGTAAGGGAAATACTCAAAGCCATTGGCCACAACCATTTTTTAAGGCCACCGCGGCTTGCGCAGATACCTCCGATTATTCCTCCAATTGTCAAACCCAAAACTCCAACAGTACCATAAACAATGCCGACTGCCTCAGTGCTAAGTCCAAGACCTCCGGCGCTCAAAGGATCTACAAGAAACGGCTGAATAAGTTTAATAAGCTGAGCCTCAGGCAATCTGAAGAACAGCATAAAAAGAATTGCAATTACTACTTGTGGTTTGCGGAAAAATGATCCAAACGTTTCAAAAAACTCTTTGACAACATTTGTCTTAATACCCTCCTCCTGTTTAATAGCCTCAACGCTTCTGTCAGATGCCGGGTGCGGCAGTATAAACAGGTGATACATACCAACTACGCCAAGCAATGCCGCCAGAATTAAAATTGTATACCTCCAAGCCAAGGGAACAACACCAATACTATTTTCCAACAAGCCGGCAATTACCACAAGCACTCCCTGTCCAAAAATTGAAGCACATCTGTAGAACGTGCTGCGAATTCCAACAAACAAAGATTGGTCAGAAGAATCCAGCGCCAGCATATAAAAACCGTCAGCCGCAATATCGTGTGTAGCAGATGAAAACGCTACCAGCCAGAAGATTGCAAGACATGTCGTAAACAGGGAGACAGGGACATTGCCCGCCGCAATTTGTGCCGCCGGCACAATAGGAATAGTAAATGCAACAAGCGCAAGACCAACCGCCATAACCAGCTGCATTGTAACTGTCCACCATCTTTTTGTCTTAAGAATATCCACAAAAGGGCTCCAGAAAGGCTTAATAACCCAAGGCAGGTAAAGCCATCCTGTATAAAGTGCAATATCCGTATTGGACATCCCTAACTTCTTGAACATCAACACAGAGATTGTGTTAACTGCAAAGTACGGAAGACCCTCCACAAAATACAAACTAGGAATCCAATACCAAGGATTTCTCTTTTGTACCGCAGGCTTTTTGGGACTCCCGACAGTTTTTACATCTTCACTCATTTTAATATTTTTTTACAATTTCAGAATTGGGATAATAGTGCAATAAAATTTGGTCAAACTTATACCCTCTCTCTCCCATAACGGCCGCTCCAATCTGACAAAGTCCTACGCCATGTCCCCAGCCTGCTCCAATTAATTCAAATCTTACAGGTCTGTTTTCATTTGCCTCATTTGAAATATTTTTGATTTCTTCTCCTGCGGCATTATACTTTCTTACAATAAATGCAGAACTGTAAAGATGTGATTCGGAAAGAGTTTTGCGAATTTCCAATTCCTTTCCTATCGTGACGGTTCTTTTGGTTCCAACAATTTTAAGTTTAGTAAGACGCCCGGACGTTCCCCTCTCCACCGGAATCATATCTGTGATTGTTCCAAAATCTATCCCGGAACGTTTCTTTGCAATTGCAGAAATTTCATCTGCCGTATACTCCACTTTCCATCTGTAAAAATTCACAGTCTCCTGGTCATAATTATTCAGAACCTGGCTCAGAATTTTTTTATCATGAGTATTACAGAAAGAATCAGGATTGCCAAGAATCCATTTCTCGGCATTTTCCTCTATTGTCAAATCATCTTTTGATAGGGCAGCCTTAAAATCTCCCTTAGCCTCAGCCTTGAGAGCTTCCTCATTATCACGCACATTCAGAAGATAATTATAATGCTTTGGTTCCCACGCATTCTCAAATTCCTCCAATACTCCGCCGCAACATTTATAAAATCTTGCATCACAAATTTCCCCTTTGTATGAGAGAACCTTTCCCCATGTAGCATCTACTGCTTTAGCCACAGTGTTTGTGGATTCCTTTGTAAGTCCTTCATATCTTTGACAATGGTCATCTGCACAAACATCAAAAAGCTTATGATCTTCTCTGTCATACCACTTTATCACCTCATCATCAGTAACAACACAAGAACTTACTGGTTGCTCATCTTTCTTTATCACTCTTCTATTTTCCATCTGTGCCATCAGCCAGCTCCGGGATATAACAGCGTGAGCCTTAAGTAATTCCGGAGAGGAAGAGGCGTTCATCTCAGAAGAGATGACGCTCTTTAAATAATCCTCAATACCAATCATATTAACAGCACATACCTTTCCCTCATCTATGATAAATTTCAAAAAGCCCCTGAATTTTTCATCCTCTTTCCTCTCCCAATGAAAATTCACTCCAATGGTAACATCTCTGAGCCAGAAAGTTTCACTGTCAGGATTAGACTCATCAACAACAGGAACAAGAATAAATTCTTTGTAAAATTTGCCGTCAAATAGGAGTTCATTGCCGCTCTGCTCAACCTCTTGAGAGCCAACATAAGGCTTGCCCTCAAATTTACACATACACTCGCCATGTGATTCAGATGGCTTGCATCCTGACAGATTATAGTTCCCGTTTAATTTGAATTTTATTTTATCCGCGTGCATAATCCCCACGCTCACAAATGGTTGCCTTCTTTCCATATTCTAAAAAATATTAATATGTTCTAAAATAATTTTTTCTGACTATCACTTTACTTGATTCTCACCTTGCACATTCTGCTTGCATAATATCCCCTCAACTATTTTCTGTTCAACTTCCTTTGTGACGGCAACTTCATCCAAAATTTTTTCAATATCCGCTGCCTTTATCTTATTAAAATCCTTCTCCAAAGGTGTGATAAAAACCCCTCCCATATCAACGGAAGCCGGTGAAAGCAAGATATTTGCATCTCCTTCAGCATCATAACAAGAAGGTCTGTGCTTGCTGCGCGCAAAAGTCACAATATACCAAGTGCCTGTATCATACCAGCAAAGGATGTTAAGCATTGGCTCCCAATCTCCGTCTCTGAAAACTTTGCTCTCAATATTCTTTACAATAGCGGGATCAAAATTTGGATCTCCCTTGCCCTCGATTCTAGAAAACGCACCATATATTTTTGCATAAGCTGCCGTTGCAAGCTTCTTGTTCCCTGCCTCAATAAGAAAAGCGCCATTTATATAATTCTCTATCAATGAAAGCCTTAAAAAGTTATCACTCGGTTTTAGCTCATCATCTTTTTTATTGTAGACTCCGCGTTTTAAAATTTCTTTTGTACGGAAATTTCTGAGCTTAGCCTCAAGAGGAAGAAATCCCTTGCTGCCTGCTTGAAAATGAAAATGGTCCGGCGCGGAAGCTCCGCACTTAGGACCATTATAAAACAGTACAAAATTCTTAAGAACTTTTGCAAGACTCATCATATCATCCAGCCTTGTGGAATCAATCTCCTGCCTTGAATGAGTCGTGCACGGAATCGTAAGGTGCCTCGGAAAGATTGGGAACGGATTTACAAGCACAGTATAGTCAGTTGCAACACCGTGAAATCCAATGCCTTTCTGAACAGCCGGTCTGTTTGCGGCACACAAAAAGCACTTACGCTCCTGTATAGTTTTTAGGTCAACCTTAGCGCCGGAAGAAACAATGCGCGCCGGGTTAAACTGTACTTTGACGGCAATTCCGGGATTCTGCTTTGCCTGATCGCTTTTGCGTATCCATAACGTCTTAACCTTCACTTCATTAAGAGCGGCGTAATTTTTTCTTGCCTGCTCCCACTCCTTAAACTGACTCTCAAAAAGCTCATCAACTGCCGCCGCATTTAACATCACGTGTTCAAAATTTTTTCCCATCACATAAAATTTTTCTGCTTTCTTTAATAAGTACCTGTCGCGACAGATATTGCTGACATTCAGGCAATTATTTATTATTTTTACTCATTGCAACGCGCGCCTGCAGTTCCCAAGTGCGTATTCTGTCCTTGTACAAATTATTCTTATTTGTTTTCTCAACGCTCAAAGAGGCATCAGAATTGCCCTCCCATCTGCGACAGCAATAAAGCGTTTCAAAAGAGCGGCCAATTGCATACTCGCGACAGATTCTAAGTCCTACCGCATAGTCCTCCCCGTAACTTGTATTAGGAAGATTTATGTTGCGAATGAAAGGAGTGAAGAATGCGCGAGGTGCCCCAAAACCATTAATTCTCAACGCATTATTATGTCCGTTCTCTTGAGTATATTCTTTATGGTCAATGATTCCCGGAGGAATTGTCTCCATCTTAAAGTTTGTCATTGCATAAGCGCCAACAAACATTCCGCAATTCTGCTTATAAAAATTGTCAACTATTATCTGAAGTGAATTCTCAGAATAATAAACATCATCAGAATCCAACTGGATTGCAAACTTTCCGCACTTAGAGTTGTGAATTCCAAGATTCCAGCAGCCCCCTATGCCCAAGTCATTTCTATCGGGAATAATGTGAACAACGCGCTTATCATTTTTAAACTCGTCAATGGCTTCTGTTGTACCGTCATTTGAGTGATTATCAATTATTAGCACATTAAACTTAAACTTTGTTTGCTGATTAAGAACAGAGTTAATTGCATCACGCACGGTATTAACACGATTGTAAACCGGAATGATAACCGATGCCTCAAACTCAAACTTCTCCTTGCCAAAAGGAACCTTCTTGGTACGGCGCGACAGATATCCTCCAATTTTTTTAAGATGGTCAGTACAAGCCTTTTCCATCTCCACCTGAACCTCACGATTCTTAGGGTCCACATAATCAAACATCTTCTGCCCGCTCTTGCGCGTATCCTCCTCAATTTCAGAATACAAGAACTCATTAATATGAACAAGCGCGCCCTTCTGAGAAACTTTAAGCCTTAAGTCATACATCCCAGCAAACTTGTAATTGGTCTTCATCGTCTTGATGGCTGCTTTCAAAGCGCTTGTTTTATAGAACAATACAGAGCCAAAATCAAAATCATCCCTTAGGCTTCCAAACTGGTAATCTATCACAGGCTTTGCAACTTTGACCATCTGCTTCTTGCCTGCCGGCTGGCCGGCTTGCTTGGCCTGTGTATCATCTTGATACTCAAATGAATAATGGTCAGCGTAAATCATGGCCGCACCGGAATCCTTAGCCACATTCACCATCCGTTCAAGGCTCAAATAGCCAATACTCAACGTGGTCTCCTTGGTGTAGATTAACGTATAATCGCAATCCGAATGCGCCGCAATCTTCTTAATAACAGCCGTCTTGGCCATAGGTTCCTTAACCGCATCCAGCAAAATAATCTTAGACACCATAGGACAAGACTTAAGACTCTCCATCGTCTTAATCACTTGCTGCTTAGATGTGTAGGGAATAAAACAATTGATTTTTACGCTCATGATATTCTATATATTTGATTAATTTTTCTTTCGATTTTTCCGGCACGGCATGGTACCTTTTCACAACGCGTAAAATTACACAAAATAAAGGAATTTCCCAGCCAAGTACCCAAACGGAGCGGCCAACACGGACCGTGTTCAGGCGGTGACTCGTCCTGCACCGCTTACATGCCGCCCTTATGAGAGATTTCCCTTAAAGGGATTTTTCCAAACAATGAAACACGGAGCACAAAAAAAAAGGCTGATAACCATTTGATTATCAGCCTTGTGGAGAACAAGGGAGTCGAACCCTTGACCCCCTGCTTGCAAAGCAGGTGCTCTAGCCAACTGAGCTAGTCCCCCAGATGTAGTCCCGCGCGGAGTTGAACCGCGGACCCCCACATTATCAGTGTGGTGCTCTAACCAACTGAGCTACGAGACTGTGTTAAAGACACCTTCTACCGGTCTCTCCGCAAAAGCGGGATGCAAATATAAGTACTTTTTTTGTTCCTGCAAATTTTTTTACCCTTATGCTATTTTACTATTTTTGCATCGCACAATAGGACAATTATGCTAAATAATATGGCAACGGCAATTAAAGTGACGATATAGACAATAGAGATAATGAGATGGAGAAGAGGTGAGGTGAGGTTAATTACAATGTACATAAAACCGTCGAGAGCAAAATAGGAAACATGGTAAGCTACTGGGAAATATTTAAGTGCTTCTCCAAAATTGGAACATTTACGCTGGGAGGCGGGTATGCCATGATTCCAATTATTCAAAGAGAGGTTGTGGAGAAAAAGAAATGGATTAGGTTGCAGGATTTTATGGATGTGCTCGCGATAGCTCAGTCTGCACCAGGCGTTATGGCGGTGAATATCAGCATCTTTCTAGGATACAAGCTGCGCGGCAATAAGGGAAGCATAGTGGCAACGCTTGGAAGCTGCCTGCCGTCATTTATCATTATCTTGCTGATTGCTATGTTCTTTGCGGGCTTCAGAGACAACCCAATAGTTGTGAAAATCTTCAAGGGCATCCGTCCGGTTGTAGTTGCGCTGATTGCAGTGCCTGTTGTTGATATGGTAAAGCAGTCAAATCTAAATGTTTACAAGGCTCTGCTTGCTATCGCAACAGCTGTTGCAATTGTTTTTTTGAAGGTATCGCCGATTTATATTTTGCTTGTTGTAGGAGTGTTTTTCTTCATGGGGAGATACTTTGGGGATAAAAGGAAAAGGGAACAAAGCAGTAGTAATAAGATAAATAAAGAGGGAGGCGAGAGATGATTTACCTGCAGCTGTTCTGGGTGTTTTTTATCATTGGACTCTTTACGTTTGGCGGAGGATACGCAATGCTGTCACTGATTCAAAGTGAGGTGGTTATAAGGCATGCGTGGATTACCGCGGAGAAGTTTACGGACATTGTTGCAGTATCCCAGATGACCCCGGGGCCTATTGGGATAAACAGCGCAACTTATGTGGGCTACACTGTGACGGGCAATGTATTTGGCTCACTGCTAGCAACTTTTGCGGTTGTGCTGCCGTCATTTATTTTGGTGCTTACAATCTGCCACCTTTATATGAAGTTTAAAGAGAGCAACTTATTTGCCTCTCTAATGAAGACGCTGCGGCCAATTGTGATAGGCATGATTGCCGCCGCCGCAGGAATTCTAGTCACAAAAGAGAACTTCTTTGACTGGACCAGCTGGGTTCTTTTTGCCGGTGCCTTTGCTGCCTGTCAATGGCTGAAAACCAATCCTATATGGGTTATCATTGCCGGCGGAGCGATAGGATTAATTATATATTGATTTACTTGAAAAACGCGTGCCTAAGTGTTCATAAATTAGAACTTAAGCATAAGCTCTATTACAAACTTATCCTGCTCACCTTTTGGAATGACTGCATTTTTCCTATAGAAATAATCCTCATAATTAAGACGCAGATCTGCAGTAAACGGTTTGCCCATGCTTAGCGTGATGCCGTACGTGGCTCTGCTTCTGTGATAATTTGTTATTGCAAGTGTTTGGGTCCCGACAGTGCCGGTTGCAGATGTGCCGGAATGTATTGCCAGCACTTTGCCGTCGCTGTAATCTTGCATATAGTCATAACGTACTAAAAATGAGACTTTTTTGAAAAGATATTTTGATGCATCAGAATTGCCGGAATTGCCGTCGGGGGAGTTGCCGTCTGATGACGAGCCGCTCAATAATGCAAGGCGGCAGAATTTAATTGGCAAATCATAATTGGCAAAAGCGTCCACGCAATTAACATCACGGAAAGCATTGTTTGCATAGTGGTAATACAGATACTCAGTCTCTACATGCAGACGCTCGCCCTGATAATATCCGCCCGCATCAACCATATAAAATCTTACAGAGTCCGGTTTGCGGTCTTGAATGCCACAGGTGAAAACCCACTGCTTGCTTACAAGGAACTGAGCCTTAAATGTATGCAACAGTGCAACGTGCCAATTCTTCTGCTCAGAAAAACTTGCGCCATTGTAAATGCCTGCCTGCAAGATGATTGGAAACGGAGTATTACTGAATGTGTAACCAAGCATCATGCCCACATCTCTTAATCCGCCGTATTTTGCAATAAAGGAGCGGTTTGCAAAGAACTGATTAGCGGGGCTTCTGTGAGCATCAAGAGTTGAAGGAATTCTCATCTGTCCGGCCGTCAATTCAAAACCTTTAAATGGGGTAAAGTGTATATATGCATCAACCGGTTTTACTGAGCCCTCATCAGAAAAATCTACTTGGATGCGATAATCTAAAATAGGACTAACTCTCCCCGTCATGTCAATACGAGCATGGCGAACTTCAAATCTGCTCAATCCCTCTGTCTCAGATTTTGAAGAACCGGCACCACTTGAAGTGCTTCCTCCCTTTTCTCCTCCGCGCGGTTCATACTCAAACCTTGCGTTTAAAAGACCATGAAACTGAGGCATATATGCGGACTGCAAAACCTTCTGAAGATTTGTCTGCTGTGGTGCTGCTGTGGTTGCCTGCTGTGGTGGTGTTGTGATCGCTTGCTGCGCTGCTGTGGTTGCCTGCAGCTGCGATGCCGGGCGTATTGTATCCTTTTGTGCTGCCGTGCCCGGAGCGGTTACATCTTTTTGCGCAGATACCCCTGAAGCTGTCGCGATAATAAAAACTGTCGTGATACAAAAAATAGATATTGCTTTTGTGAAATGTGAAATTGCTCTTATATATTTCATTATGAAAATATGCTTAATTAAGTTGTTGCGAACGTCCAATATTTATACGGGCGGCAAAGGTAAAAATTTTTAACTTTGCAGAAAAGAAAGTTGCTTGTGGGCTTTTTCATAATTACCTAATTCTATAGTAATTAATGTTTTTAAAATCAAGGTCATTTATCATTGTAAAAAGGACATAGCCCTATGAATAAACATATTATAAAAAAGTCTTCAAGTGCGTTTTTCCTTATTCTTCTGTCATGCGTGTTGCTGCATGCACAAAATGATACAACTTTGAGTGCTGCCACTCCAGACACAATTGCTAAAACCGGCACGGCAGATATTCAAGGCGCAAAGATGTTGACACCGCAAGATGCCGGCATTGATATTGCTCCTGAAGATACGGTGGATGTGATCTTGAAATATGCGGAGACATTGCTGGGCAGCAAATACGGCAGGAGTAAGATTGGCGGAAAGACTTTTGACTGCTCCGGATACACAAGAGAAGTATATCATAAAATTGGGTACACACTAGGTGCCTCATCCAGAGATCAATATAAACAGGGTATTAAAGTTGAACTGGACAGTTTGAAGAAAGGAGACCTTGTGTTCTGGAAAGGTACACGCAGCAAAAACATTGGACATGTTGGAATTGTATATGAAGTTTTGGGCGACGGTGCGTTCCGTTTCATACATGCAACAAGGCCGGGAAGATGTGTCTCAATAGACAACTCAACCCAGCCATTTTATGCTAAACGTTATATAGGAGCCCGCAGGATCCTCTACTAAATAACCAAGACTCCCTCTCTCTCTACTAAGCTGCTAAGTAACAGCAATCTATTTCACCTATCATTTAAATTTATACTGTCTTTTCACTTGAAGGCTCACCGACAGATTTCTGACTTGCCTCAATCCTGGCAGCCTCAGCAGCAGCAGCAGCTTTCATAATTCTCTTGGCCTTAACATATTTCACGTCCAAAATAAACTCCGCAACGCCAAACAAAATCAAGCCAAAGCCAAAGAACATTGTTAAAAGTTTGATAGCGTCTTTTGACCTAAAGAAGAAAATAACACCAATAATCAGAGCTATAATAGGCAAGGTATAAACCAGCGCCTTATTTTTGCCTCCCTTTGTAAACTTATAAGTATGAACAAGTTGCGCAATACCATAAATAACAAGTACGGCCCCAAATAAGAATGCCATAATACTAAGAAAAGTCTGCGGCATACACAGCATCCAGCTGCCAAGAGCAATAAATATAATGGCACTGACAGTTGTAAGGAAACCCATTCCGAGTATATGAATAAATATCCTTGTTGTAAAAGCGTAAACTATATTAGCGACTCCGGCCGCAATAAAACACCAACCAAGCACTAAAACAATGTATTTGGAAGAAACTGTCGGCCACAACGCCAGGCAAAAGCCCAATACCAACACAAAAATTGCCCTAATTAAATTTCTCATATCCAATAAATTTTAAAAATTGCTACTTGTGACGCTGTTATTAATTAAAGACAACGTCCTTCTTTTAAAGACGCCGTTATTAATTAAAGACGGCGTCATTTTTTTAAAAAACGGATTTTATTACCCGTTTTATGTTCTCCGCTTTGCCCATTGTGTAATAATGAACGGCAGGAACTCCGGCCGACAGCAGGTCTTTGCATTGTACTGTGCACCAGGCTATTCCGCATTCATATACAGCCGCATCATCTTTGCATTTTTTTAATTCTGTCATCAATTCCATCGGCAAATCCAGCGCAAATGCGTGAGGCAGAAGTTCTATCTGTTTCCGAGTGGAGATTGGTTTTATGCCAGGGATAATTGGTACTTTTATCCCGACAGTTCTGCACTTTTCCACAAAGCTGAAATATTTTCTATTGTCAAAAAACATTTGAGTAATTATATAATCGGCACCGGCATCAACCTTCCTCTTAAGATTCTGAATATCAGCTTCCAAATTAGGAGCCTCTATGTGTTTTTCCGGATACCCGCCAACGCCAACGCAAAAGTCTGTTCTCACAGCATTTTTTATGTTACGGTCCAGGTAGTTGCCCGCATTCATGTTCTGAATTTGCGATACAAGTTCCGAACTGTGCGCATACCCTCCCTGAGTTGGAGTGAAATACTTCTCCCCTTTGGGAGCATCCCCACGTAATGCCATAACATTGTGAAAACCAAGAAAATGCAAATCCAAAAGCAAACTCTCATTTTGATCCGCAGTCTGCCCTCCGCAAATCATATGGGGCACAACTTCTATCTGAGGGAACCTCCGGCTCACTGCAGAAACTATCGCGAGCGCACTAGGTCTCTTAGTTACAGTTACTTGCGCGAACATTCCATTTGCATTTTTGCGATACTCCACCTCATCTCTGTGGGATGTGAAATTCATGAACGGCGGCTCAAACTCCATGAGCGGTTCAATGGATGCGTACAACTTACTGATATCACTGCCTTTAAGGGGCGGGACTATTTCAAATGAGGCAAAAGGCTTGCGTCCTTTTTGATTGAGTATCTCTGAGACTTTCATTGCGGGGACAAAGGTAATAAAAAAGGAGTCACCACTTTAGGACTTTTCCTATATATCAAAAAACCGGGCATTCGGGTGAGCAATGAGCATACCGCAGATAGAGGTAGTTGGAATAATTGCGTTGGATTCCGTGAGTTTGATGTCCAGACGTGCTTGCACGCGCAATAGGTTAAATGCCACGCGTTTAAGGGAGTGGTCCGGACATACCGGATAGCCAAATGCGGGGCGGATTATGTGAAGGCGCTGCACCACTGCGGCCTGCGCGGCACTTGCGACCTGCGTACTTCCGTCTATCTGCGCCTGCATCCAATCTGCAAGAGCCTCTGCAAGACGCGCGCAAATACTGTAACGCAACAGGTACTCAAAGCTCTTATGATCAAGCTGTTCTGCGCGGCGGTCGTTAATCTTCAAAACAAATATTCCAACGCGGGAAGTTAAAGGAACATACTTATCATTAACGTTTGTGGCAGCCGCACCATCCACAGAAGAAACATCACGCAAAGTGCAGCCCTCCGGAGCAATAAAATCTGCAAGTGACAAATAATCAGAGCCTTCAACCACCTGCCTTGGTACAGGAATTTTTGCTATTATTTTTCTCCCGACAATTTTTTTATTAAAACTCTTGTCATCCCTGTCATCCTTCAGATTCTCATACAATAAAATTACATCACCGGCCGCACTGTTTATTTTTTCTTGATGGCAGCATTTGCACATTGCCTCATAGGCGCTGGCACCGGAAGACAGACTTCCTGCAGGATTCATCTCCTCCCTGTCAACCGCAGAAACGGCATCAAAAAACTTAAGCATCACACTCGCCTCAACAGAATCATCAGCAGTCATCTCCGCAATGCATGCAAGCGCCTGATCATAAAACATTTCCGCCTCCTCGTTTTTATAGGCAACTGTGGGATATTTTCCTTTAAATCCCCAGAAATTAAAGAACCCTGTCCAATCAATCCTATCAACAATATCTCCAAGATTCAAATTCTTTGCAAAAAGATTATTCTCCCCAAAACTTTCCGGCTGAACATAACTGCAGGGGGCAAAACGAAAGACTGAACCGCAAGAGTTTGCATTGGAGTTTGCGGCAGAATTTGCACGAGCTTTCTCACGCGCCTCATTCACTGTCAGTTTACGGGCGTTGCGCCATTTGTAGTTGCGACGGATTTCACGTTGTTCATGCTTGATGATTGCTGAATAATTTCCGGACAAATTTGCAAACACGCGGGCATGTCCTCCAAAATCGTTGACAAGTTTCTTGTAAACAACGGCGGCCTTTGAAGCATCTCCGCCGTAAACAACTGTACCACTGTACAATGGAGCAATATTAACTGCAGTGTGAACTGCAGAAGTAGTGGCGCCGCCAACCGCAAGCGGAATCAGATAGCCCAACTCTTTAAGCATTCTC
>DAONEN010000027.1:0-26037 GCA_035403105.1 Candidatus Egerieousia sp.
AGAAAAGAATTATTGCGGAGACAGGTGCGGGCCAGCATGGAGTGGCTACTGCAACAGTTTGCGCTTTGATGAATATGCAGTGTGTTGTTTATATGGGCGCAACAGATGTCAAGCGGCAGCACATGAATGTTGAGCGGATGAGAATGCTTGGCGCAACAGTAGTGCCTGTTACATCCGGGAACATGACATTAAAAGATGCTACAAATGAGGCTATTAGGGACTGGTGCTGTCATCCGGAAAACACCCATTACATTATCGGCTCTACAGTTGGACCACATCCGTATCCAGATATGGTTGCCCGTCTGCAATCAGTTATAAGTGCAGAGATTAAAGACCAGCTGATGGAACATGAGGGGCGGGATTATCCCGATATGCTTATTGCATGCGTCGGCGGAGGAAGCAATGCTGCCGGAACCATATATCATTATATCAACAATCCGCACGTCAATATTACACTTGCAGAGGCAGGCGGTCTGGGAGTTTACAGCGGAAAAACGGCTGCAACTATTAAGCTGGGCAAGACCGGAATTATCCACGGCTCACGCACTTATGTTATTCAAAATGAAGATGGTCAGATAGAAGAACCTTACTCAATATCAGCTGGTTTGGACTATCCTGGAATTGGCCCGATGCATGCAAATTTGGCAAAAGAAAAACGCGCCCTTGTCTTGGCTGTGAATGATGATGAGGCAATCAAAGCGGGATATGAACTGACAAGATTGGAGGGAATTATTCCCGCCCTTGAATCTGCGCATGCTCTTGGCGTTTTGCCAAAAATTAAATTTTCTCCAAATGAAGTTGTTGTTCTAACCGTCTCAGGAAGAGGAGATAAAGATCTTGAAACATATTTAAATTATAACGCAGACGGAACAAAAAAATAATCAGACATGAAAACCTTTAATTACAAAACAAATACAAAAACAATTCTTGGAGATTTGCACACCCCCGTAAGTATTTATCTTAAGCTAAGAGATTTGTATTCAACATCGGTTCTTATGGAAAGTTCTGATTATCATGCAGCAGAGAATTCTTATTCTTTTATAGCAATTTGTCCTCTTGCAAGTATTGGAGTTAACAGCGGCAAGGTTACTATTAAGTATCCCGACAGATCTATGCAAACAAAAAAGCTGGACAGTTCATACAAAGCGGAGGACGGAATGAATGACTTCATACATTCCATAAAGGTTGAGGGCAACTATGCAAACTGTTGTGGGCTATATGGTTATACAACCTTTAATGCAGTAAAATATTTTGAGAACATTGAGGTAAAAGAGAGCCATGATGATAGAAATGACGCGCCGGATATTCTCTACATTCTTTACAAGTATATTATCATTTTTAATCATTTTAAAAATGAGATGACATTGGTTGAGATGTTGTCAGAAGGAGAAAAGAGCAATCTCCGGATGATTGAAACTGCAATTAACGATAGAAATTATTCATCCTATAATTTTAAGTTAACAGGCGGATTAACAAGCACTTTAACTGATGAGCAGCACAGGGCAAACATCCGCAAAGGAATTGAGCATTGCTTAAGAGGAGACGTGTTTCAGATAGTTTTATCCCGCCGCTTTGTGCAACCTTTTGAGGGAGATGATTTTAAAGTCTACCGCGCATTGCGGAGCATCAACCCGTCTCCCTATTTGTTTTATATGGATTTTGGAGGATACAGAATTTTTGGCTCATCCCCGGAGACGCATTTCCGCATAGACAGAGAAAAAGCTTATATAGATCCCATTGCAGGAACATGCAAACGTTCAGGCAATTCCAAGACAGACAAGGAGCTTGCAGAGCAACTGCTTAAAGACCCTAAAGAGAATGCTGAACACACTATGCTTGTAGATTTGGCGCGCAATGATTTATCCAGAAACTGCGATAATGTAAAAGTCGTTTTTTATAAAGAGCCGCAGTATTACAGCCATGTTATTCATCTTATATCAAGAGTTGGCGGCACTTTAAGAGGAGACACTAATCATATTAAAGCCTTTATTGACACATTTCCCGCCGGGACTTTGAGCGGAGCCCCAAAAGTGCGTGCAATGCAGTTAATCAGCCAGATAGAGCCGCACAACAGGGGGGCGTATGGCGGATGCATTGGTTTTATCGGTCTTAACGGAGAGCTTAATCAGGCAATAACCATCAGAACCTTTGTAAGCCGCAATAATGAACTGTGGTTTCAGGCAGGCGGCGGTATTGTTTCATCCAGCAAAGAAGAAAATGAATTGCAAGAGGTTAATAACAAATTGGGGGCGCTTAAGAAGTCTATTGATATTGCCGTCAAACTTAAAAACTAAAACATTCATTAAACCATCGTGAATTTAATTATTTAAAATATAGATTATTATGAAAGTTCTCCTTTTAGATAACTATGACTCCTTTACATACAACCTATATCAGATTATTGTTGAATGCGGAGTGAAAAATGTGGAGGTAGTCCGCAATGATAAAATTAAATTGCAAGACGTTGAGCAGTTTGATAAGATAGTTCTATCCCCCGGTCCCGGCATCCCCAAGGAGGCCGGAATATTGCTTCCTATTGTAAAACGTTATGCCGCCTCAAAATCCATGCTTGGCGTATGTCTTGGACATCAGGCAATTGCAGAGACATTTGGCTGCGCTTTGGAGAATCTTAAGAATGTTTACCACGGAGTACAGACTCCAATTATTACTCAGGCGGATGAACCTCTTTTTAAAGGGATGGGGAAAGAATTTCCCGCCGGCCGCTACCATTCATGGGTGGTGAGCAAGAAAAATTTTCCATCCTGCCTGGAGATAACAGCCTTAAGCAAAGAGGGTTTCATAATGGGGCTGCGACACGTAAGCTATGATGTGCACGGCATTCAATTCCACCCGGAATCTATTCTTACTCCCGACGGGAAAAAAATAATTAAGAATTTTTTGACCCTTCAAAAAGAGAATTTTTAACACCATAAAAATTCAATAAAAAATAGACAAATAAACGTAGAATTATCATGAAAGACATATTATATAAACTGTTTGAGAGTCAATATCTTGGAAGAGAAGAGGCTCGTACCATTCTGCAAAATATTGCGCAGGGAAAATATACGGAAGCGCAAGTTGCATCTCTTATTACCGTCTTTTTAATGAGAAATATCTCTGTGGATGAGCTGTGCGGATTCCGTGATGCATTACTTGAAATGCGCGTCCCGGTTGATCTTAAAGAGTTCAATCCTATTGACATTGTAGGGACCGGCGGAGACGGGAAGAATACTTTTAACATAAGCACTACCTCTTGTTTTGTTGTTGCAGGAGCAGGATACAAAGTTGTAAAGCACGGCAACTACGGCGCCACGTCCGTAAGCGGTGCCAGCAATGTCATTGAACAACACGGCGTTAAATTCACAAAAGACATTGATGTATTGCGCAGATCTATTGACAATTGCAACATTGCATACCTTCACGCTCCATTTTTCAATCCTGCATTAAAAGCCGTTGCTCCTGTTAGGAAAGCTCTTGCGGTACGTACTTTCTTTAACATGCTTGGCCCGCTTGTAAACCCGGTTTTTCCAACTTACCAGTTGCTGGGAGTTTATAACCTTCCGCTTTTACGTCTTTACAATTACGTCTATCAGAAAGGAGAGACAAAGTACGCCGTGGTTCATAGTCTGGACGGATATGATGAAATCTCATTAACTGCGGAATTTAAAGTTGCAAATCGCTATAGTGAAACCATATATACTCCTGAACAGCTTGGATTTAAGAGAGTAAGCGGCAAAGACCTGGATGGAGGGGCAACACCTGCAGATGCGGCAACAATATTTGACAACGTGCTAAATAATAAAGCACTTGAATCACAAAAAAGTGTCATTATTGCCAACTCGGCTTTTGCAATAAACGTAATAGAACCAAACAAGAAAATTGATGAGTGCATGGCAATAGCAAAGGAATCTCTAGAGAGCGGAAAAGCGCTGAAAACATTCAAAAAATTTGTAGAACTGAACAGCTAAATCCAAACAATAACAATGCAAGACATTCTATTAGAAATAGTTGCCAATAAGAGAGCAGAGGTTGAAAGAAGCAAAAAAGAAATTCCGCAAAAAAAGTTGGAACACCAAATTGCATTCTCCCAATGCAAATCTCTTAGCACTGCCCTCAAAAAATCTGCAACGGGCATTATTGCAGAATTCAAACGCAAATCTCCTTCAAGAGAGTGGATACACAAAGATGCAAATCCCTTAGAAATAATTCCTGATTATGAAGCGGCCGGAGCTTCCGCAATTTCTGTCCTGACGGATATAAAATATTTTGGAGGGTCTCTGACGGACATAAAAACCATCGGGAGTAAAATATCTATTCCCATTTTGAGAAAAGATTTTATAATAGACAATTACCAGATTTATGAGGCAAAGGCTGCCGGCGCGGATGCTGTTTTGCTTATAGCCTCCGCTCTTAAAAAAAGTGATTGTCGGAAGTTTATACAAACGGCCCATTCTCTTAAAATGGAAGTTTTGCTAGAAATTCATCAGGAAAAAGAACTGGATTATTATACTCCGGATTGTGACGCTATAGGTATAAATAACAGATGTTTAGGAAGTTTTGTAACAGATGTTAACCGCTCTTTTGAGCTGGCAAAATTGCTGCCTGAGAATGCGGTAAAAATTTCTGAGAGCGGAATAAAAGATGCGGAAACTGTAATCCGCTTAAAAGAAGCCGGTTACAAAGGATTTCTTCTTGGAGAAACTTTTATGAGAGAGACAGAGCCGGCAAAAAAATTAAAGGAGTTTATTATCACAATAGAGCAACTATCCAATGGTAACAAATAAATGAAACTAAAAAACTAAAAAATGAACGGACAAAATTTTTATATCAAAGTGTGCGGAATGACAAACGGCAAGGAAATTCAAGAACTTGAAAACATGGAGGTGGATTTTATAGGGATAATTTTTTATCCGCTGTCCCCTCGCTATGTAGAAGATATGCCATCTTTCCTCCCGGAATTCGCTCATAGAGTGGGTGTCTTTGTAAATACTAATATACAAACTATTTGTTCTAAGGCCATTCCGTATAGACTGGAATATATTCAGCTGCAAGGTGATGCGGGAAATGACACAGTTGAATCTCCCGCCTTCTGCAAAGAATTAAGAAACAGGGGATATAAAATTATCAAAGCCTTTCATATCTCAACTGTTAAGGATTTAGAGATTACAAGTTTATATGATGATTGCTGCGACTTTTTTTTGTTTGACACAAAAGATTGCCGCCCCGTTGACTCTAAAGAACAACCGGAACAAAATAAATATGGAGGCACAGGAAAGTCTTTTAATTGGGATGTACTAAATAGTTATAAAGGGAATACAAGATTCTTTTTAAGCGGGGGCATTGGTCCCGACAGTATAAAGGATATCAAAAGTTTCTATAACTCCCGTTGTTCCGGAATAGATATCAACAGCAAATTTGAATACGCGCCGGGCGGGAAAGACGTGCAATTAATCGACAAATTTATAAAAGCAATAAAATGAATACAATTAATAGGATTTCAGAATTATTTAAAAGTGACAAAAAAGATTTATTGTCAATTTACTTTTGCGCGGGAGCCCCTATTCTAGATAATACTGCGGATGTCATTATTAGCTTAGAACAGCACGGGGTAAATATGGTAGAGATTGGTCTGCCGTTCAGTGACCCGATGGCAGATGGACCTATTATTCAAAACGCTGCCACAAAAGCTCTTAAGAACGGCATGAACCTTAAGTTTCTGTTCAGCCAATTAAAAGATATAAGAAAAACCGTGAGGATACCGCTTGTAATAATGGGATATCTAAACCCTATTTTTCAATATGGTTTTGAGAATTTTTGCCGCAGCTGCAACGAGTGTGGAATAGACGGATGCATTATCCCGGACCTTCCGTTTGACATCTATATAAAAGAATTTAAAGCAACGGCGGAAAAGTTTAACATTAATGTTATTATGCTTATAACACCGGAAACGGAAGAAAACCGCATCCGGCAAATTGATGAAAACACATTGGGATTCATTTATATGGTCTCTTCCGCATCCACCACCGGTGCCCAAAAAGATTTCAGTACAGCCAAACGCAATTACTTTAAGCGCATACATGATATGCACTTAAAAAACAGTCTGATGGTAGGCTTTGGAATATCAAATAAATCAACGTTTTCAGCAGCTTGCGAGTTTGCCCGCGGCGGTATAATAGGGAGCCAATTTGTCTCCCTGCTGGAAGAGGAGCAAAATCCGAACAGGGCAATAGAGAGGTTATCGGAGGCCTTAAAATAGAATCGGCCATACTGCTGCAATAAGTTTATCCAATAATTTTTTATGGAGAATTGGAAAAACTAAGTACATTTGCAGTATCATTAACAATTTTGTTAAACAATTTTGTTAAAACTTCATAACCCGGAAAAAGAGAAAATAAAACATGAGAACTGAAAAGAAAAATAAAACTAAGGAAGAGGCCATACTTCAAGCCGCTGAACATGAGTTTTTTACAAGAGGATTTGATGGTGCGCGCACAGCTTCAATAGCAAAAAGCGCAGGTGTTACACACGCCATGCTTCACTACTATTTTAAAACAAAGGAGAACCTTTTTGATATAATTGTCAGCAAAAAATTTGAGATATTGGTTAATATGTTTTTAGTTAAAGTAAGCAGTTCTGATCTGTCGCTGGAGGTGAGATTAAAGGAGGCGATGGAGAGCCATTTTAACTTCATACTTAAAAACCCCGAATTGCCGCGTTTCTTTTTAAACGAGATATATTCTAGTCCTGAGCATTTTAATTCAATTGTCAAAATTTTGAAACCAAAGATTAAAAAAACATTTAAAATAGCTCAGAGCAAGTTAGATGCAGAAACAGCAAAAAAACATACAGAAAAAGTTGATGTGCGTCATATTATTATGGACATAGTGGCGCTAAACGTATTTCCTTTTATTGCCTATCCTATTATACAAAGACTCTTTGGCAAAGAGTTTATAAACATGACTCATTTTATGGATCAGCGGAAAAAAGAAACCGTGGAGACAATGATGTGCCGTTTACAAAAGATCCTTTAAAACATAATTCATTATGAATAAATTAATTACGTTTGCGATTTTACTCTGTCCCTTGGCGACTGCTTTCTCTCCGGCAATAGCACAAGAGACACATTCGGACATAATCACAATAGAAGAATGTCGTGCACTTGCCGGGAAAAATTATCCGGAAATAAAACAGTATGATTTGATTAGGCTTAGCGAACAATACACCATATCAAATGCGGGAAAATCTTACCTGCCTCAGGTAACGCTATCCGGACAGACTACATGGCAAAATGAAGTTCCCTCATTTCCCTCTGCACTAGGCAACATGCTTGCAAAGAGCGGAATGAGCATGAGCGGGATGGATAAAAAACAATACAAGGTTACCCTTGAGGTTAATCAAACTATCTGGGACGGCGGAAAATCTTCCTCAGATAAAAAATTGGCTCAAACAGAATCAATAGAACAGCAAAACTCTGCGGACGCAGATTTGTATGGCGTAGAGGGCCGCGTAGATGATTTATATTTTGGTATCCTGCTGCTTGACAAAAGAATATCTCAGACCAACTTAACCGTTCAATTGCTTAAAAGCAATTTAGATAAAATGTACTCTATGCTAAAAAACGGCGTTGCCACTCAGTCTGATGCAGATGCGGTAGAGGCCCAGTTACTTACAGTAAATCAGCAAATTACTCAATTAGAGTCTGCTCGCGACAGTTATGCCTTAATGCTTGGAATATTCATTGGAAAGGAGATAAAGGGAAAACGTCTTATCCTGCCGGAGGTCACCAACAATGAAAACGGCACAGACATTAATTCACTCATGACACTTGTTCCGCAAAGGCCGGAACAGAAAATGTTTGAAGCCAAATCCAATAGCCTTGCCGCAAAGGAAGAACTCGTAAAATCCTCAACAAGACCCAAATTCGGACTTTTTGCACAAGGTTTTTACGGTTATCCCGGCTTTGATTATTTCCAAAGTATGATGAACAAAAATCCCGGCTGGAATGCAATAGCCGGTGTAAAAATGGTGTGGAATTTTGGCGCATATTACACACGCAAAAATGATTTAAATAAAATTCGCACCGCTCAGCAGCAGGTAAATGTGCAAAATGATGTATTCCTGTTCAATACAAAGTTGCAGACAACCCAGGAAAACGGAGAAATCACACGCATAAAAAAGGCACTGGCAGATGACGACAAAATAGTAGGCCTTAGAACCTCTGTAAGAAAAGCCGCTGAATCTAAACTGAAAAATGGCATTATAGACACCAACGATTTGCTTGGCAAGATAACGGATGAATCTGATGCCGTCACCGCCCGCTCTGCAAGAGAAATAGAATTAGTGAAGACTGTCTACCAGCTGAAACATCTCGTAAACAGATAATTATTCAATGGACATTATAAAGAATAACAAAAAAATATGAAAAGAATAGTCAAATACTCGCTTCTTATTGCCGCCGCGGGAACGTCAATAATGTCATGCAGCAAAAAAAACAGCTGGGACGCCACGGGTACTTTTGAGGCAACGGAAATCACAGTATCTGCAGAAACTGCAGGTAAGATTCTGTATATCAATGCAGAGGAAGGGAACACACTTACAGCTAGTGAGGTTGCGGGAATCATAGACACAACGCAACTTTACTTACAGAAACTTCAGCTGCAAAAAAGCAGCGCAGCCCTTAAATCCGGAAGGCCGGATATACAAAAGCAAGTCTCTGCAATCAGGGAACAAATTGCAAAACAGGAGATTGAGAAAAGACGTGTTCAGAATTTACTTAATGACGGTGCTGCAACAACCAAACAGCTGGATGACGTAAACTCCTCATTAAAAGTATTAAACGGACAACTCTCCGCCCAGCTATCATCTCTTAATAACAGTACCGCTTCTATCAATGATAATTCCTCAGCCATGGACTTGCAGATTTCTCAAATCAATGACAAGTTGGAAAAATCTCATATCAAAGCCCCGGTAACAGGCACAATACTAGCAAAATACAGTGAGGCCGGAGAATTTGCAAATATTGGCCGTCCTCTATTTAAAATTGCAGATTTAGACAACATCTACTTAAGGGCATACTTTACTTCTGACCAGCTGTCCAAAACAAAACTTGGACAAAAAGTAAATGTCACGGCAGATTTTGGAGGGAACAAAACATTTGATTATCAAGGAAAAATAACTTGGATAGCCTCAGAAAGTGAATTCACCCCAAAGGCAATTCAAACAAAAAACAGCCGCGCAGACATGGTTTACGCAGTAAAAATTGCAGTAAAAAATGACGGGCGCATAAAGATTGGAATGTACGGAGAAGTTAAGCTATGATGCAGCGGAATGCTATAGAGATTAACGGAATCTCAAAGAGTTACGGGGCTCTTAAGGTCCTGGATAATATCACCTTCAATGTCGGGTTCGGAGAAGTTTTTGGACTTATCGGACCGGACGGTGCGGGCAAATCTACGCTGTTCCGCATCTTGGTTACTCTAATTGATTCCGATAGCGGTTCTGCAAAAGTTGACGGACTTGATGTTCTAAATGATTATCATTCCATTAGAAACAAGATAGGATACATGCCCGGGAAATTTTCTCTTTATCCGGATCTTACAGTAGAAGAGAACATAAATTTTTTTGCCGCACTTTTTCATGTTACTCTTAAACAGAATTATGACCTTATCGCCCCTATTTACAAACAGATAGAACCATTTAAAACAAGAAGGGCCGGCAAACTGTCGGGAGGAATGAAACAAAAACTGGCGCTATGCTGCTCACTCATACACAAACCGAATGTGCTGTTTTTGGATGAGCCCACAACGGGAGTGGATGCGGTTTCCAGAAGCGAATTCTGGGATATGCTGCTGGAACTGCAAAAGAAAGGATTATCTATTTTAGTATCAACGCCTTACATGGATGAAGCAAGCAGATGCAACAGGATAGCTCTTATCAATGGCGGAAAAATTTTGGATATCAATACTCCCGACGGAATAGTAAACAATTTTAAAGAGCCGCTGTACGCCATCTCAGGAGTTGATATGTACGGAATATTAGCGGCAGCCAGAAAAGAGAAGGAAGTTATTGATTGTTACCCGTTTGGCGCCGCACATCACATAGTAGCTTCAGAAAAATTCAATCCAGGACTATTTAAGAAGACATTAGAAGAACGCGGATTCAAAGAGATAGAACTTAATAAAACCAAAGCGGGAATAGAGGATGTTTTTATTAAACTGATGCACACGCAATAATTTGGCGAGTATATAAATGTGCAAAAACCGGACGCAAAAAAATGAAAGAGAACATCATATCGGTAAAAGAATTATGTAAAAACTTTGGAGACTTCAAGGCTGTTGACCGCATTTCTTTTGATGTAAAGCGCGGAGAAATTTTTGGATTTCTTGGAGCCAATGGAGCAGGTAAAACAACTGCTATAAGGATGTTATGCGGTTTAAGCTACCCAACGGCCGGTTCTGGCACTGTTGCCGGTTTTGATATAATGAAGGAAGGAGAGAAAATCAAACACCACATTGGGTATATGAGTCAGCGTTTCTCTCTGTATGATGACTTGACCGTATATGAAAACATGAAATTGTTTGGAGGTATCTACGGACTTTCAAAAATACAAGTTGAACACGGAAGCGCAGAAATCTTAAATCAGCTGCAGTTCAAATCTGAAATTAACACATTAGTTGGTTCACTTCCTCTAGGCTGGAAACAAAAACTTGCTTTCTGTGTTGCTTCTCTTCACAGACCGGAAATAGTGTTTCTGGACGAGCCTACGGGCGGTGTAGACCCTGTCACTCGCCGTCAATTCTGGGAGATGATTTACAAAGCCTCTTCTGAGGGCACAACAATCTTTGTAACAACACATTACATGGATGAGGCAGAATACTGCAACAGAGTCTCAATAATGGTTGACGGACAAATTAAAGCACTTGATTCTCCGGCAGAATTAAAGAAACAATTTAACGCCTCTGCAATGGATGAGGTTTTCCGTTCTCTTGCAAGAAGTGCAAAAAGGGAGGAGTGATATGACAGGTTTTGCATCATTTGTAAAAAAGGAATCACTGCATATTTTACGCGATAAATGGACATTGCTGATAATTTTAATATTCCCAATTGTCGAGCTGCTGCTGTTTGGTTTTGCAATATCTATCGAGATTAAAAATATCAATTTTACTGTCTCCGCACCTCATAGAACAGAGGCTATAAGAAAACAAGTTGAACAAATTTCTTCTAACCCGTATTTTACATTTAAGGGATATATTTCTATAAATGAAATAGATAAAGAGCTGCGTTCCGGCAAGAGCGATGCTGTGGTTGAGTTCTCCAAGGATAATTCTGTTCTGCTCGCACTTGACGCATCCAACCCAAACAAGGCAATGGAGGGGGCCGGATATCTGCAAAGTATATTGATGAACGGGAACTTAAATGCATCGGGAATAACGTCAAATTTATCTGCTATAATGCCGGAGACGCACATGTTGTACAACCCGCAAATGAACAGCGCATACAATTTTGTTCCTGGGATTATGGGACTGATTTTCATATTGATATGTGCAATGATGACCTCCGTTTCTATAGTGCGTGAGAAAGAGACGGGAACAATGGATGTACTCCTTGTCTCTCCGGTAAAACCCATAAGAATCATTTTTGCAAAGATGGTTCCCTACTTTACGCTTTCTTGTATTAACCTGGCCTGCATACTTTTTCTGGCACGTTATGTTTTAAAAGTTCCAATGTCCGGCAATCTTAGTGGTGTAATTGGAATATCGCTTCTTTATCTTGCCCTTGCGTTGGCGCTGGGACTTTTAATCTCAACCGTAACGTCAAAACAGATAACGGCGCTCATTATCTCCGGAATGCTTTTATTGCTGCCGATTATAATGCTTTCAGGAATGGTATTCCCCATAGAAAATATGCCGGGTGTCCTTAAACCCCTGACATACATTGTCCCTGCGCGGTGGTATATTTCCGCCATAAGAAAACTTATGATAGAAGGACTGCCTTTTAAATATGTGCTTGAAGAGTTTTCCGTTCTGCTGGCCATGACACTATTTTTGGTAGCGTTGGCCCTTAAGAATTTTAAAGATAAAATGGAATAGGCTATGCGTACACTTCTTGTTTTGCTAGATAAAGAATTCAGGCAGTTTTTCCGCAACGCCTTTCTGCCAAAAATGGTACTTATGTTTCCATTGGCCGTGATGCTGATTTTCCCTTGGACCACAACAATGGATGTGCATCATATTAATATCTCAATTGTAGATAATGACCATTCACAAGCCTCTGAAAGATTGATAAATAAAGTACAAGCCTCAGATTATTTTACTCTAAGCAACACTGCAGAAACTTACTCTAGCGCCCTGGAAAATCTTGAGAAGGGAAAGGTGGATGTCATAGTAGAAATCCCGACAGATTTTGAGAAGGGGCTTGAAAATGGAATGCCCAAGAAAGTCGGCATTTTTGCAAACACCGTAAATGCAGTTAAAGGTTCTCTTGGTTCTCAATACATGAGTCAAACTGTAACTCAATCTATCGCTGAGCTATATAAAGAGAAGGGAGTAACTTTTTCATCTGCTGGAATATCAGTACAATACCGCTACAATCCAACTTTAACGTACAGGTATTTCATGATTCCGGCACTGATGATTATGCTGATTATTATGATATGCGGATTTTTGCCTGCCCTTAACATAGTGAGCGAAAAGGAGATAGGAACCATAGAGCAAATTAACGTAACGCCGGTGAACAAGTTCACGTTTACTCTTGCAAAACTGGTTCCGTATTGGGTAATGGGATTTTTTGTCCTTATACTCGCGATGGTTATTGCAAGGGTTATTTACGGCCTTGCACCAGCCGGTTCTATTGGAGCAATATTTTTGGGCGCTGCGCTTGCCGCACTTGCAATGTCCGGCCTTGGAGTTATTGTTGCAAATAATTCAAACACCGTACAACAGGCCATGTTTGTCATGTTCTTCTTTGTAATGATATTTGTCCTCATGAGCGGCCTTATAACCCCAATAGAATCAATGCCTTCCTGGGCTCAAACACTTACATACGCCTTCCCGCCAAGATATTTTGTGGACATCATGCGCTCCGTCTACCTAAAAGGCACACTGCTCTCTGAACTTTGGGTTGATTACATTGCACTTGCCGGTCTTGCCGGTCTCCTGGATTTGCTTGCCGCCGTCACCTACAAAAAACAAGAATAATAATCTAGAAAAAATAAATACGCCCCCAAGGCCAAAGGCCCGCGACCGGAGGGAGCGTGCATTTCCGCGGCGGCGGCCGCTTGATATGCAACTTATGCGCATTGCGGGCTGGGTGTTTTTAAGGTTCTATTGAATTGGTCATATTCTAGCTCCCGACAGGACATTACTTTGTTTAATGATTTAATCTTACGTTATTCCATGCGTGCCATTTAGGCAATATTCAATTACTCATAAACAGCATTATTCCCTTCCTTGTGTTTATTTTCATAATATGTGTCATTTTTTGTATAATTTATTCCAAACAATGTTAAGTGTGGCTTTTAAAGTCCCTATTTATAACAGCCTTTAAATTGTCATTCTTTCTAACAGCAAATTTTACAATAAGAACAACGATAAAAAATAATATTATTTGTCGTAAAAGAAGTCCATATACGTCAAACCACCAACGGAGACAATAACCGCTGCCAAGCAACGATTTATCATAATAATAAACAAGGTTTTTATTTGCATCATGTATTATAATATCATTAAACCATCCAACAATATAACCAACAAATAGAAAAACAAAACCTCCCATAATTGTCCACCAAAATTTGGTAAACAATGCTTTAAAAATTTTTGAAAAATACAATACTAATATGAGTCCTACATACAGAGGTGCGTAAATGTCAACTAAAAGAAAAAAATATACACCCATTGCGTAAGATATATTACTGTATGTGCCTCCATGCAGAAATGACGTTAATGTAATTATCAACTCTCCACACAGAATACATAGAAAATATGACCTAAATACACACCCTATGGTTTTTATAATATTACTCATTTCAATGACGCTGCAACAATAATAACATAGACTGAAAAAATTTCATGGCTGCTTCATTTGGTTTATTTACTGCCTTTTGTTGCTCTGAAGCTGTCCATGGCCTTGTCGTTCCAAACCCCCAACTAAGTCCCGGTATTTGTTTTTTGATACCTTTTATATACTCTTTGGAAACACCAGATTTATACAAAATCGTTGTTGTACTCGTATTACAGTTACCCTCAGTATTAAAATGAGGATTGAAATAGTATGTTATCTCCTTATTGTTTCCAAACGAATTTGCCACACTAATAACTTTTTTATCAAATTCCTGAGAAGTCATACCCTTAGGAGGTTGAATAATGAACTGTTTTTTAACAATGCCTTCATCAGCATTACCATTTGCAACGGACTTATCTTGTAAATAAAATTGTCTCTCCAATTCGCCTCCAAAAGCGCCTTCATTTCCTTCTTTTTCAGATCCATATGCAAAGTTTTGAATATTCCCATTGTTGTCTTTTACGCTAATAAACGTGTGTGTAGCTATTGCAAATATTTTGTCTTGATTCCCTGGTAATGTCGTAGCATTAAGTATAACAGTATCTCCTTGTTTATCAATATTATTACCTGGATTATTCAGAGTATAGCAATAGGAAGTAAAGCTGTAATATTTTTCCTCCTTCGGATCAGGCCTGGTCCATCTTCCTATCACCTCATCATACTCCCTTGCTCCGTAATCCAGCCAATTGACATTGCCCGTGGTCTGAACCTCCTTGCCGTTGTATTTCCATCTGTTTGAGGATGTTGTTGGGTACGTATTCCCCGTTGTCATTCTCTTGCCAAAAGCATAGTAGTCATTTCTTTCAGTTACATTTCCTGAGGCATCAGTTATAACTCTCACACTCCCAAGATGGTCAGTGGTGTAGTAATATGGTGACAGTGTGCCGTTTACATTGATGATTCTTCCGCCTCCAAAGTCAGTGCTTTCAAACGCATAGTTTGTTCCCGTCTTTCTGAACACCATGGAGCCAAGATACAGATAACCGTTGTTTGCATTATCCTGCACCATCACCTTGGTCCCGTCTGCAAGATAGGTGTAGGCGCATTTTAACGTTCCATTTTGTTCAACAGTTTCTGATGGGATGGACTGTTGCATAGTTAAGTAAAGATTTTCTGCAATTTATTAAATAATTTTAAAGAAGAGTTACATGATAGACAAATATTTACTAATTTTGGAGGAGAACCGCGGTCCCTAGTTTTCAATCTTTTAAAATATTTAAACTATGAAAACATTAAGACAATGCGCCACCGGAGATATCTCTCCTTTTTTTCCTCTGTTATTACTTTTGATTTTATTTTTTAATCACGCAAATGCTCAGCTTACTTTGATAAATGAGTTTACGCCGCCATCGGCTCAGGCCTCTCAGTTTACCAAATATGGAAAGTATAATCCCCAGTTGTACACTGGCGCTTTATCATTGAGTATCCCTATATACACGTATAAGGATAAGGATTTTGAAATACCTGTTAGTCTGGATTACAGTTACAATGGTTTGGTGGCAAATAAACAGGCTACGGAAGTGGGTATGGGGTGGTCGTTAGACTGCGGAGGCTGCATCACAAGGGAAGTCAGGGGTATTCCTGATGAAGAAATCGGGACCATTGTTTGGACGGAATCTGGGGTACAGGAAACGCTGTACGGGTTTGACTTTGTCCCTTTTGATAATGCCGATTCACTTGGAACTTTGTATACCACACCGTTTTCCAAATTAACCAGTTCCGTGGATGTATTAAAAACCTTCTATACCTACAATAAGACCAATTATGAATCATCGACAGATCGATATCATTTTTCTTTTCTTGGCAAGACGGGCTCTTTCATAAGAAATATGGACGGGTCGTTCACGGTCTTTAATTCATCATCGTACAACGGGGAATTCAAGGTTGTCAAAGAGAATGCGGATGATTATCAGGGTAAGGGAGTTGCTTCGCAGTTCATCATCACTGCGGGTGACGGTTATAAATATTATTTTGGCGATATCAACAGTACGGATGCTATCTATACCGAACGTGCCGGTTCAAGCGGCAAGGGTGAAACGGATCACATGACCATACTGGCGTGGAAACTCATGAAGATAGTTGCACCCAGCGGGAGGACGGTCGATTATATTTATGGAGATGGTCCGTTTGAGATACAAAACTATACGTCTCCGTCCTGGTACAACCTGCCGTCCAGTAGTCCCTCCTTGTCGACGAGTCTGAGCACAGTTACTTGCAGTTGCCTGACTGAGATAAATATTGATGGTGGCGGAAGTTTGCGTTTTATGTATTCGTCCAAACCCTCCGGTAAAACAGGCAAGTACATAAGCGGCAGAGGTCTTCTGGATATAACCGGAACGTCTCCTCTATTAACAAATATAATATGTTCGAATACAGAAGCGGAACTCGGTTACACGTATAATCTGACGGGAGTCCCAATCCTTTTCTGAAGAATGTGTCAATCAAAGGTATAGGCAATTATTCGATGGATTATTACGGATTGGAAGACGGGTATTTTCCTCCAAGCGGTACGGTAGCTACGGACCATTGGAGTTATGCGAACAGCTCCAACGAATATCTTTGCGGCCAGAACCGTATTGATGTGGGTTCAATCAGCACTGTTAACAGTTCAACTTATGTTGAGACGCTTACCGGAACCAGAAAAGAACCGGACTATTACGTATCGTTGCTTGGTATTATAACCAAGATATATTATCCAACGCAAGGGTCCAGCAGTTTTACATATGAGCCTAATATCTATTATAGGCGAGTAAGCAGAGAGAGCGCAGATAACTTTATTCCATCTCCGCACGTTATTTCGGGTGAAGGCCCGGGGGCCAGGATAAGGAGGATTGCCAATTACAACAGCGACGGTACGCTGGCAGACTCTACCGGTTATAGATATATTAAGAGTGACGGTACATCGAGCGGTACACTGCTTAAGTATCCAAGATACATAGTGCAGTATGGAGCGACCGTTAATGGAGTACCGTACCTTACGGCCGATGTCTCTCTTGCGACTATGGGTGGACTGATGTCGTATGATGCTGTTCCAATAGAATACAGCAGGGTTGAGGAAATCTTGCCGGACAGTTCAAGGACGGTATATCATTTTTCCGGTATAGATGAAACGGACGATATGGCTTGTAACGAATACCATCCGATAGAACACCTTTTTGAATATGCTGGACAGTATTGCATTGCCTTTGCCTCGGTTCCTAATGTTTGGAGAATCAATCATATACTTGCTCCTGAATCCAGCATGCAATCCCAAAGGGGTAAACTCATAGGCCGGGAAGTATTTAAGAAAGACGGAACCACCCCGTTGCAGAAGAGCGTCAATAATTATAACACTCAGGTAGAACTGTCTTATACCACAGAACATTACGGGGTAGGCGAATATACCGGAGATGTTCCGCTTTACACCGGAGATTATCCGTTAACTTCTACAGAGTCTACTTCCTACACTACATCAGATTCCGTTAAACAGACCGTCATTTACAGTTATAATTCTTTGGGACAGAAGACAAGAGAAGCAAAAACTCAGAGCAACGGAGATGTTTTATATACATATTACGCATACATTAACGATATAGATTCCACTCAAAGAAGCGTGGTGGAAAAGGCGATGTATAAAGCAAATGTCATCGGTTACCCCGTTGACATAACTGTTAAGATAAGACGTAGCGGAGAGGCGGCGGAGACAGTCCTGAGTGAGGAGAAATATACTTTTGCACAGTATGCAAACGGGGGTGGTTATACTGATATGCCTTATTTTTACCGTCCCCAAAGAGTGGAAAGACTTAATATTGCCACCGGCACCTTGTACACTTTTGGTGAATTCCGGTATGATAACGAGGGCGACATGACCGAGCACAAGGATGCCAATGGATTATGCAACAGCTATATATGGGGTAGTGGTGGTAATGGGGCCGTAATAAAAATTTCCAATGCCACCAATGAGCAGATAAAGTCGATCTCCGGTTTGAGCGGTGTATTTACTTCATATCCCGACAGTTCCGATGAAACTACAATAAGCGCGCTGGCATCGACAATAAAAGAAGCCCTTCCTTTTGCGGAGGTGAGCTGGTACACCTATCTCAAATACGGCATGCCTGTCAAGATGGGTGATCCTTCCGGCAAAGTCACCACTTACAGTTATGACGCTAATGACAGGTTGACGGTTGTCAAAGATAGCGGCGGCAGCAATATGGAGCAGTACAACTATAACACTTTAACAAAATAGCCGGTATGAAAACATTTGCAAAACAATATATTTACAGAGCGGTCATAGTTGTTATCATGGCATTTATGCTTTCACCGGTAATTCATGCTCAGGATGTATCGATCAACTTAAATCTTGATTATATCGACAGTTCGGCAGGGTTGGAGATAGATGTCCATGGCGGGTCCGCTACAATACATTTCATTGAATATCAGGGTATTCAGGAGAGCACCCTTCGGGAATGGCTGGATCAGGCAATAAAAGAGGCAGGCTGTGAAAGCTGGCTTTCATACGATATTGTCAATTTTGAGATGCAAACCGAGGGTGATATGGTCTTTACCTTTTCCGCCAATGATGGCGAACAGGTCAGGCACGTAACGGTCACCGCACTAACCGGTTCCTTTGTCATGACTCAGTCACAGGAGCAATCGGCTGTATATACTCTTACTGCAAACAAGAGTAGAATCGCACACGGAGAGGATGTTATTTTCACACTCAGCGGTTCGGACGGCTTTGCCTACTATTCTCTTGACAGAACGTTGGCGGGCTCCACAAGTACGCTGGCCACAGCACAGGGCACGGGACAGTCTCTGACGTTTGACGTCACATACGCCAAAAATGGCACCTACTCCTCAACGGCCTATTCTCCCGTTGAGGTGGCAATGACAGGTTCTCCGGCCATCAGCTTCTATCCCTTCTACGGTTACATCCACAGCACGTCGTTGTCCGACAATATTATCACACTGAGCAACAATGGGGAGAAAAAGACTATTCCTTTCACAGCCAACCCTTCCTCAAACATTTCTGATTTAAATGCCATTCTGTCAATATACAATGCAGGCAATTCCCGTTGCTGGAACAAATCATTCCAGATAAGCTATTCATCAGGTTATCTGACTGTTGTATGTCCCATGAATACTGGAACATCCTATACTTCCGTAATCACCGACAGCACATACTTCATAATCAATGGCAGCGGTGGTTCTTTGGTATTCACCCAATACAGTGGCGGTTCGCTGCAGCATTACACGCTCTCACCGGTGAACGTGTCCGGAGAGAAAATGCTTCAGCTCTCATCATCTCAGCCCTATGTCACCTACAGGTTGTACAAGGATGGTCAGCGATGCAGCAACGATTCCACAATGGGAACTGGAGAGACATTGCGGTTCTCCTATCCGCATACAATTGGAAAATATACTGTAAAGGCATTTTATCAGGGCGACTCGCTTGTGATGGATGGAGGAGCCGTCGTAGTATCTGGTGACCGGCTGCTTGCCAATGACAATTGGATACTCAAGGATACATATACTAATAAGACGGGCACTACGTATGTCTCAGATATAACATACTATGACGGTCTTGGATATCCGGAGCAGGTCATACAGGTCATGGGCTCCCCAATAGGCAGGAACATTGCCACACCATTGTGGTATGACAGAGTAAGAAGGGAAGACGCAAGAGTCTATTTGCCGTACATGTCAGAGCAGACAACCGAAGACAAGGATACATTACCCATAACACTTCAGAAGGCTTATTATCAGACTATTTATGGTTCTGCAGACACGGCGTATACTTACACGCAGAAAATTTACGAGCCGTCGCCTCTCAACAGAGTGACGGCCACATTCAATGCTGGGGCAGTGTTCAGGACGGCCGACAAGCATGCCTCATACGGCTATGATGCCAATGTCACAGGCGAGGTGCTGCTGCTGAGCGTGAATTCAGATAACACGCTTTCCGCAGGCGGATACTTCATGTGCGGCAAACTGTACAAAAACACGGTTACTGACGAGGACGGAACGTCGATGATAACCTTCACGAATACGGATGGAAAAACCGTACTGCAGAGGAGAATTATCTCCTCCTCACCCGTCTCATACGCGGATACATACACGGTATATGACAATCTCCAGAGAGCGGCGTGGGTTATCTCTCCTGAGGGCAGCAGACTGCTTTCCGCATCCACCGTTTGGACGGAGAATGACACTGTTGCTGCAAAACATTGCTACACTTACATATATAACGGTAAGGGTGAATTATCGGAAAAGCGGATGCCCGGTACAGGCAGAATTATCTTCATACATGACCCTGGTGGACGTCAGGTAGCAAGCCAGGATTCTATTCTTAGAAGAGACGGCAGATGGCTTCTTACCTTGTATGACAGCCTATCCAGACCGGTAAAGGTTTATATGACGCCTGTTTCCATAACCGAGGCATTCCTGGAGTCACAATTTGCAACCAATCCCTATCCGGCAATCTATTCAAATAGCGGCAACACTCTGATATCCGAGTATCAATATGGCTGTCCGGTGGATGCGACGCTTGCCTTTGAATCAGAGAGCGGCTTTGTCACATCGGAAGACAGATACCGGGACTCCACGGGCATGAAGACCTATGAGAAGATGCTTGACAACACCACTATAGCCGGCACGCCGTCATACGTTGAGCGAGCTTTCTACTATGACTACAAGGGCCGTATTATCCAGACGGTGGAGAAAAACCTCAACGGCGGCATTGACCGCACCTCATTTAAGTATAACTTTGTGGGGAACATCCTTGCAAGACAGGAGAGAATAAGCCCAACAAGCGGGGACACGGAGACGGTAAAAAACACCCTTTACACATACGACCAGAGAGGACGGCTCCTTACGGAGACTACAACCTTGGACGGAACGGCCCAGGGTACAGTGAATTACGCTTATGATGACCTTGGCAAGCTGATAACAAGGACGGGCGGCAACGGGACAGCGGAGCAAACAACGTACAACCTTCAGGGGTGGACCACGGGCATGTCAGTTTGTACAGGCCAGACGAACATCTACTCGCAGCAATTGCGATATTACAATCCGCAGAAAGGGACGCCGCCGCTGTATACGGGCAACATCAGCGAATGGTCCATTACCCAGGGCGGCAACCCTCAGAGCACCTTCGGCTTCAGCTACGACAACCTTAACAGACTGACGGGAACAAACAGATACGTTGATGCCGGCACAACAGATGTAACCACGTACACGGAGAAGAACCTGACTTACGACGCCAACGGCAACATTCTCACCCTTGGCAGGTACGTAGCAGACGCGGGAACGCCGGAGGACAATTTCACGTACACCTACAACGGCAACAAGCTGATGAACCTTGCGGGGACAAATGGCGGAACTGCCTTGAACGGAGCAAATTACACATATGATGGGAACGGCAACATGACTCACGACGGAAGGATGAATCTTGATGTCACCTATGATCTATTTGGCATGCCTCAGAGTGTTCAACAAAATGGAACCTTAAAATGCGCCTACACCTATCTTTCAGACGGGACCAAGGTGATGGTGCAGGACGATTCAAACAGCTCATTGTCCAACGGCTATCTGTATCTTGGCTCCATGGTGTTCAGAAAGACGGGAACAAACTATGCGTTTGAAAGCACTGACTTTGGAGGCGGAAGAATCATCAATGTAAACGGCACACTGTCACCATATTACTACACCACTGACCATCTTGGGAGTGTGAGAGTTATAACTGATGCCTCAGGAAATGTAACTGAAAGAAATGACTACTATGCTTTTGGCAAGAGAATGACAACGGGGAATACGTACCCAACAACATCCTCAAACAGATGGAAATACAACGGCAAGGAAGTTCAGACAACAGGCAATGTCAACTGGCTGGATTACGGAGCGAGGGAGTACGATGAGGTGATAGGACGGTGGACCAGGCCGGATCCGATGAGCGAGAAGTATTATGGGACAAGTGGTTACACGTACTGTGTGGATAATCCGATTGAATACATTGATCTATCAGGGATGGACTGGTATGAATTTGATCAAAATGGTAATTACCAGAAAAAAACCGAGATGAAAGGAACTAATAGAATAGTTATACATACTGTCGAAAAAACAAAAGAAGGATATAAATATGATGCTTATAAGTTTATTGCTTTTGCTGATCCTAAAAATGATTCCAAAGATATAGATAATGGAACTGTAAACAAGCTTGTTTTTGTTGGTGAAGAGGAGATACAATCTATGATAAAAGAGCAAGGAGCAGTTGAATCAGGAAAACTTAATTTTGGGTGGGAAAGCCAGGGTGGGGGTAATTTTGATTATTCATTTAAATTACTGCCTGAAAAATATCCAAATACAAAATTTGACCCAAGTACAGGAAAGTCCAATTCCTTATTTCTTCCAAAGGGAGATAATACCGCTCACAATTTTATGAATTTTGGAAATTATTTATGGGGAGCAACGGGATATACCGTAGGTTTTGATTATGCTGATTTACAGATAGGCGCACATGCTAATAGTTTGCTAAATTCAAGACGAAATGGCTATCCAGCACAATTGGACTCAAAAGATGACCAACTCTCAATCATAAAAGGAATATATCATGCACAAATGCACAAATATAGAAATTTAAGGAAATGAGAAATATGCTTGTTACTATACTATCGTGTGTTTCATTTCTTTGTGGATGCGCACACAATGAAAGTCTTCAAGAAAAGTTTAACACCTTAAAGGACATAGATTATTCTAAGTTTGACGGTATGATGGTGGTAAATCGATATGGGGCTTACTTTGTCACTTACAATGGCGCGACTTACGAAATAAAAAGAAATCTTCTCACAAAAAAGATATCTTCAATTGACATATGTTTTAGCAAAGGGAAAGAACTATCGTTAACAAAAAAGGACGTTGATTATATTCAACGTGCTTTAAAATCCTTTGATAAGATGAAAGTGTTAGCTTTATCTGTTGATAAAAAAGAAAATGTATCTCTTTCATTGCCATGGCAAAAAGGATGTACGTACTATTTTCTCAAGTTATCACCTTCTAATACATTAGAAGATATAAAAAAAACATATTATAAAGTTTATAAGGATAAATGGTATGTGTACAAAGAATGCTCCGAGAGATGAAAAAGAGGTTTGATTTGGCAGAGGATTGTTACAGTAACATTGTTCCCTTAAGGGATTTTTTGGATTCTTTTCCCTTTAGGAATAAAACAAGTAATAATGTAATATCCTGTCGGAACCAAAAATATGACCAATTCAATGGAACCTTAAAATGCGCCTACACCTATCTTGCAGACGGGACAAAGGTGATGGTGCAGGACAATGCAAACAGCTCCTCGTCCAACGGTTATCTGTACCTTGGATCAATGGTGTTTAGAAAGACGGGAACAAGTTATGCGTTTGAGAGCACTGACTTTGGGGGCGGAAGAATCATCAATGTAAACGGCACACTTTCACCATATTACTATACCACTGACCATCTTGGAAGTGTGAGAGTTATAACGGATGCTTCAGGAAATGTCACTGAAAGAAATGACTACTACGCTTTTGGCAAGAGAATGACAACAGGGAACACTTATCCAACAACATCCTCAAACAGATGGAAATACAACGGCAAGGAAGTCCAGACCACGGGTAATGTCAATTGGCTGGATTACGGAGCGAGGGAGTACGATGAGGTGACAGGAAGGTGGACGCGGCCGGATCCGATGAGCGAGAAGTACTATGGGACAAGTGGTTACACATATTGTTTGAATAATCCGATAAGTTTCATAGACGTAAAGGGCTGTGCACCGGGAGATTTTTTTAGGACAATAATTGCTGCCGCAAAGGATTTTGGGAAAACTTTTAATGATAATTCTATTAGACTCAACCGTGAATTTGGCTCAACTATATATGTCGCAAAAAACTCAAAAGGTGAATATTGGTATTCATACTCTGTTCCAAACATAGGCTCTGGTGAAAGTTCAGTATACAGAAGTCTAGCTCCCGATGGCACAACACCCGTAGCTGGAATCCACTCACACGGGGCTGATTCAAATGGAAAATATTATGATGATGGTTTCTCCGGAGATAGTGGCAATGCTAAACAAAATATGAGTACCACATATGGTGATGTTGGAGGTAGTAATTCAGAACATATGGCAAGTTACTTAGTAACCCCCAATGGCTCTCTTAAAAAATATAATCCAGATAATGGCAATGTTACTCTTGTAAGCACACAAATGCCTAGTGATGAAAAAAGTCAAACCAGAGTAAATTCCATCGGCTTATCCCCTAGTACTTCAAAGTATAAAATTAAAAAGGGTAATAGTCTTGTTGATATTGCAAATATATTTAAAACATCAGCAAAAGCCATTATAAAGGAAAACTCTATCAAAAATGATCTCAAGATTGGTCAAATTCTTAATATTACAAACTAATATGATAAGTAGAATAAAAGAAATAATAGTCATCTTATTAATTCTCATTATATCCTCATGCTCTAGTGATTGCAAGTATACAAAACAAGGAGGATACTTACCACCCAATGGAGTCGTACCAGATGAAGAAACTGCTATTAAAATAGCAGAAGCAATATGGTTGCCTATATACGGAGATAAAATAAAAGATGAGCAACCATACGTGGCTAGGTTATGTGGAGATAAAAAGACCTGGTTTGTTCACGGCTCTCTTCCAAAGGGCATGACAGGCGGCACGGCAGAAATGGAAATAAACAAAAAAGATGGGAAAATTCTGACGATAACTCATGGAAAATAACATTTTTGCTAATTATTATAGAATAATATGGTGGTATTATTGTATCCCCGCGGCAACAATGAATTTTCTAAGCGTGCTCCTGCTGACCTTAAACTTTCTTGCGATTTTTATTTTTTTAGTATTCTTTACCAGTAAAGTTTGGACAGCATCTTCACAACCTGACAACTTGTTGTGTTTTCCTAGGCTACCTTGGGCCTGCCTATTATTCTCCCTTCTGCCTTAATTCTTGCAAGGGCATCCTTGGTCCTGCTGGATATAAGATTTCTTTCCAACTCGGCTGACAGGCCAAAGGCAAATGCAAGAACCTTACTACTAATGTCCGATCCTAATTTATAGTTATCTTTTATTGTCCACACCCGGATTCCCCTTTTCATACAGTCAGAAAGAATGTCCATTATCATAAACAGCGATCTTCCCAAGCGCGATAATTCACTGCATAACAAAATGTCATGTTCTTTTAAATTTTTTAGTAGTTTGCCAAGTGCCCTTTTATTAGGATCTCTTGTTCCGCTAATTGTTTCTTCTATCCATCGTCCAATTGAAATTTTATTTGCAAAACAAAATTTCTCAATTTCAAATCTCTGGTTTTCCACTGTCTGCTTATCAGTTGAAACACGAATGTAACCGTAAATCATTTTTTATAAATATTAAGATTATTTGATAACTTGCAAAATGACAAATGTCCCAAAATAATCTTTTGAAAAGAAAATGTGTTTTTCCGCTCAAAATAACCCAACCTTAAAATGCGCCTACACCTATCTTGCAGACGGGACAAAGGTAATGGTGCAGGACAATGCAAACAGCGCATCATCCAATGGTTATCTGTATCTTGGCTCCATGGTGTTCAGAAAGACGGGAACAAACTATGCGTTTGAAAGCACTGACTTTGGAGGCGGAAGAATCATCAATGTAAACGGCACACTGTCACCATATTACTACACCACTGACCATCTTGGGAGTGTGAGAGTTATAACTGATGCCTCAGGAAATGTAACTGAAAGAAATGACTACTATGCTTTTGGCAAGAGAATGACAACAGGGAATACGTACCCAACAACATCCTCAAACAGATGGAAATACAACGGCAAGGAGGTTCAGACCACGGGTAATGTCAACTGGCTGGATTACGGAGCGAGGGAGTACGATGAGGTGATAGGCAGATTTGTAAAGCCGGATGCTTATTCAGAAAGATACCCATCACTTTCACTATATCAGTATGCGGCAAACA